>CAXTDP010000092.1:0-12307 GCA_964242295.1 uncultured Acetobacteraceae bacterium
ACCGGCTGCTGCTGTCGCAGCCGGTGGACATGGCCGTCATCCCGGCGGCCGAGGGTGAGATGGGCGTGCTGCCGGGCCACAGCCCGATGATCGTGCTGCTGCAGGGGGGCACGATCACCCTTCATGAGGGTGGGCGGCCTACGAGCCAGCTTTACGTCAGCGGCGGTTTCGCCGAGGTCACGCCGGAGCGATGCACGGTGCTGGCCGACGAGGCCATTCCCGTGGCGGAAGTATCGCGGGCGCAAGCCGAGACGCGGCTGCAGGCGGCGCAGGCCGAGGTGACCGCGGCCGGTACCGACGTGGCGGCATATGACCTGGCAGCAGCCAAGGTGCAGTCGGCACGGGCGATGCTGGCGGCTGCCGGGGCGCCCTAAGCGCTTGCTTTACCGAGCTGTAGGGCAACTCACCATTCTCATACATGGCTGACGGCATCGGCATCTAGGGATTGTAGAGCGCGCACCTGCAATCCCTGGGGCTGCGGCGTTTCCGCTTCCTACAATTGCGGATCAAAGCTGGCATTCACTGGCGTGAGTGCCAGCCCGGTTGTCACCGAACTGCAACACAGGCGTTCACAGACGCTTTAGGCTGGTTCGCGCAGGGGATGGGCCGGATTATGTCTGTGGCTCACTATGATCGATCGTCCGCCCCCATGAAGCGACTCTGATGAAGCATTGGCGTTTGGAAGATGTGGCTTGGGACCGGTTTGACCCGGCGCAGGTTGACCCTAGCATCGTGCCGCTGGTGAAGGCCGCTGCGATGGTCGAACGGAACGGGGTGGATTACGCGGTGTATCTCGGCCGGGTGTTCGTGGACGATCCCGACTTCCGCCGGGCCAGCGACAATTGGGCCGTCGAGGAGGTGCAGCACGGCGATGCGCTGGGCCGCTGGGCGATGCTGGCCGATCCCGGCTGGAACTTCGAGGCGGCGTTCCAGCGCTACCGCGATGGCTACAAGCTACCTCTTGACGCCGATGCCTCGGTGCGTGGGTCGCGAACTGGGGAACTGATCGCGCGCTGCATGGTGGAGACGGGGACCAGCAGCTACTACACTGCGCTCGCGGAGGCGACTGGGGAGCCGGTGCTGCAGCAGGTGTGCAAGCTGATTGCGGCGGATGAGTATCGGCATTTCAAGCTGTTCTATGATCACATGCGCCGATACTTGGCGCGGGAGCGGCTGGGAATGCTGAACCGTTTGAAGATCGCCGCCGGGCGAATCACCGAGAGCGAGGACGACGAGTTGGCCTTTGCCTACCATTGCGGCAACGAGTCGGAAGCGACAGCCTACGAGCATAAACGGTGCATTGCGGCCTATATGGGCCGTGCCATCAGCTTCTACCGCTTCCGCCACATCGAGCGGGCAATGGGTATGATTCTGAAGTCGGTTGGCCTGCCGCCGCGCGGGCGTCTGTCGGCGGCAGGGGCACGGCTGACGTGGACACTGTTGCAGCGGCGCCGGCGGAGGTTCGAGGGCGTAGGGATGAAAGCAGCCTAAACTTTCACCGTCGGCGGTAACGGCTGCGCCGGGCCGTGTCCGGCGCCGGCAGCGTCACACCCTCGTAAAATTCTTCTAGCGGCACCTTTGCCCCAATTTCCGGCATGGCCAGCACCCTGGCCGGGTCCGTCACCAGCGACCCCATCCAAATGTTGTCCACCCGCGCAAACACCGTCGCCGCGATGCTGTCCTGCGACAGCATGACGTATCGCATGATGGACGAGGTGGCTTCGTATTCGGGATTCTTGACAGTCTGGTCCAACAGGGCGGTGCTGTCGGACTCGACCTCGAACACGATCAAGGGGTTGGTCAGCAGCCATTCGCGCGGCTGCACCGGCCCGCACGCCACGGTGGCATTGGGATAACGAATGCTGCCGGCCGCCTCGATCTTCATGCCGCTGCCGAACACCCGGCATGGCCGGCCGCGCAGACGGACGCCCAACGCGATCACGATGTTTGCCACGATCAGTTCATGTGCCTGCGTCGCGCCAACCATCGCGGTGACCTTGTGTCCGTCGAACTCGTAGCGCAGCCCCTGGTGCTCCTCCCACGCCAAGAACTCTTCCTTGGTCAGCCGTGGGCGCAACGTCACGTTCATCGGCGGCCCTCCGTGGCCCCAGGTCAGTCCGCCACCTTTAGCATGATCTTGCCCACATGCGTGCTGCTCTCCATTAGCTGGTGCGCGTCTGCCGCCCGCTCCAGCGGGAACACCTCGTGCACCAGCGGGCCGCAGCGTCCGGCGTCCAGCACCGGCCAGACCTTCGCCCGCAGTTCGTCGGCGATGGCCGCCTTCTGCGCCGCGGTGCGAGGGCGCATGGTGCTGCCGGTAACGGTCAGGCGCCGGGTCATGATGGTAGTCAGGTCCACGTTCTCCACCTTGGCACCGCCCAGGAAGGCGATCAGCACCAGGCGGCCATCCATGCCCAAACAGCGGAGATTGCGGGCTAGGTAGGGGGCGCCAACCATGTCCAGCAGCACGTTCACCCCGGCGCCACCGGTCAATTCCTTGACCCGGGCGGCAAAGTCTTCGTCGCGGTAGTTGATCGCGGCGTCGGCGCCCAGGCGCAGTATGGCGTCGCACTTCCCGGTGCTGCCGGCGGTGGCATAAACCGTGCTGCCGAACTCGTGCGCCAACTGGATGGCGGTGACGCCGATGCCGCTGGTGCCGCCGTGCACCAGCATGCGCTCGCCAGGCTGCAAGTGGCCGATATCGAACAGGTTGGCCCACACGGTGAAGTAGGTTTCCGGCACCGCCCCGGCGCGTATGGCGTCGTAGCCGGCGGGCCAGGGCAGGCACTGGCCGGCAGGCGCCGTGCAATACTCGGCATAGCCGCCGCCATTGGCCAGGGCGCAGACGCGGTCGCCGACGGCATAGGCGCTGGTCCCGTTCACGGCGACGATCTCTCCTGCGACCTCCAGGCCCAGCAGCGGGCTGGCGCCGGGCGGCGGCGGGTAGGCGCCCTTGCGCTGCTGCACGTCCGGGCGGTTCACCCCGGCGGCCTGCACGCGGATCAGCACCTCGCCGGGGGCGGGCTGGGGAACGGGGCCGGTAGCAATCGCCATCCCCTCCGGTCCGCCGGGAACATAGGCGATGTGGCGCATCTCGGTTGGAACGGTCATTGGTGCCTCGGCATGGGGTGGCGGAACCTCAGCGCCACGTGGCAGGTTGTCAATCGGATGCGACGGGCGTCGGACCGCCCGGTCTAGTAGGAACACAGGCCAGCCCGGATTGTATGACCGCCCATGTTGCAAGGCATCGCCTGCTTCCTTTCCGCCATCGCCAGCCATGCCGCCAGCGTCGACTGTCATCTTGGGGCTGCTGGCTGGCAGCGCCCACCCGGCGGCTGCCGCGGACGCGGTGACGAAGTGGTCGTTGCTGGTCGACAGCATCGCGCACGGGTCGGCGAACTGGCATAGCTTGGCCATCATGCACCAGGCCATGCACGACGCACGGAACGCGGCGGAGCCGGTCTATGCCCGCTGGTTCCCGCCCACCTGGATGAGCCTGCCAGGGCCGGCGCCGACCCGAACGCCGCAATGGCCGCCGCGGCCCGGCGCGTGCTGGCCACAGAGCACTCCACCGACTCAGCCGCGATTGGGCAAACCTACCAAACCGCCGTGGCCCGCACCCCCGCGGGACCGGCGCGTCAAAGCTCGCAGCGCGGCTACCTGCATCTCGCGGTGGCGCTGCTGGATATGCACCCGCGGCCCGGCGGCGCCGCAGCCCATGCGCGGATCATGTCGCAGCTTGCGTCGGCGCTGGCGGACAGCGCGGTGCTGATCTGGAAGGAGAAGGAGCGTTTCGGCTTCTGGCGTCCCGTGACCGCCATCCGCGAGGGCACGCCGGGCATGGTGCAGGACCGGGATTGGCTGCCCTTCATAGCAACCCCGGCGCACCCCGAGTATCCATCCGGCCATGCGAGCGACTGCTTCACTAGATCGGACGTGCTGCAGGGTGCGTTCCCGGACCTGCAGGGGCCAGTGGCTTATGTCGCCCAGGTTGGCCGTCCGCCAGAAGGGCCAGACGCCAACAGCATGAGCAGAACGCGCAAGATGCCGACAGCGGCCTGCCAGCCCGGCGAGAGTTTCCCGGCCTGGCGGACATAGCACGGGAGTGCAGCAATGGCCGCATCTGGGCCGGAGCGCATTTCAGGACGGCCAACGAGGAGTCGGAGCGGGTATAGCGGCGCGAATTAGCGCGTGGGCATTGGCGGCGGTGCCGGCGCGATAGAGACTGACACCCAACCACATCGGGGGTGTTGTGCGGTGCGCCGGACGGAGTCAAGGCGAATGCAGTCAATGTCTCGCCGTTGGACAGGGTGGACCTTCCCAACGACATTGCGGGCGTAAAGCCGTTTCTGACCAGCGACGACGCGGACCGGATGACGGGGTAGCACATCCTGGTCATCGGCAAGGCGACGACCTGAGCAAATCTTTGAAGGTTTGCGCACGGGTAAGAAGCTAAGCATGCTTGCGCGGCCTGGCTGGCTACAGGCCATCTGTGTGGCAGGTCCGCGCAAGCCTGCTTCGTCGCAGATCGGCTGCGTCACACGCTCGGGTGCTGTGGCGCCTGATGGACCGGGTGAACCTCAAAGCCCTCATTGGCCAGGTGGACCAGCACCAAGTGCTCGTCGGCGTCGCCGTTCACGATCAACTCGCCCTGTCCCACGTCCACTGCAACGCTCTCCACGTCGGCGACGAGGCCCAGCGATCGCTTGAGGGCGGCGACGCGGTTCTCGTCGTGCAGGCCGGCAACTTTCAGGCGCAGGCTGTTGGGCATCGGCCATCTCCGGCGGGGCAACTACCAGACAGTGTGACGGCGGGCCGGCGTCCCGGCAACCCGCCTTGGCCGGACCTGCCCCGGCGATCAGCCGGGGCAGCGCACAGGTCAGCGTATGGCGCGCAGCACCCCGCGCTTCTCCGCGGCGAGCGAGCGGTAGATGGACAGGTAGTCCTCCGCCATGCGCTTGGCGGTGAAGCGGGCGTCGAAGCGCCCCCGGACGGTGTCACGGGACAACTCGCCCAGTCGGCTGACGGCCGACATGGCGCCGGTCTCGTCCTCGACGATGAAGCCGCTCACGCCGTGTTCGACGATCTCCGGCACCGACCCTCGGTTGAATGCGATCACCGGGGTGCCGCAGGCCATCGCCTCGATCATCACCAGGCCAAACGGCTCCGGCCAGTCAATCGGCATCAACAGGGCACGGGCGCCGCCGAGGAATTCCGGCTTCTGCGCGTCGTTGATCTCGCCGATCATCTCCACTCCACCCCCCGACAGCATCGGGCGGACGACGCTGTCGAAATACACCTGGTCCGTCTTGTCCACCTTGGCGGCAATCTTCAACGGGATGCCGCAGGCGCGGGCGATGCGTATGGCGCGGTCCGGACCCTTCTCCGGTGCGATGCGGCCGAGGAACGCCAAGTAGTCCTTGGGGCCGGGTTGCGGCGTCAGCAGGTTCGCCGGCAGGCCATGCAGGACGGTGCGGACGTAGTTTGCCTGCGGCAACGGACGGCGCTGGGCGTCGGAGATCGAGACGATGGGGACGTGCGGGAACATGTTGAACACCGGCTGCAGCTCGGCCAGGTCTAGGCGGCCGTGCATGGTGGTGACAAACGGCGTACGCTGGCGCCCGAACAGGCTGAACGACCAGTAGTCCATGTGGAAGTGCAGCACGTCGAACTCGTCCGCCTTGGCGCGTGCAGCCTCCATCAACAGCATGTGCGGGGCGATAGGGTCACGGATCGCCGGATCGAGGCGGAGGGCACGGGGCCAGATTGCTTCCAGCTTCGCCGACGTCACGCTGTCGCCGCTCGCGAACAGCGTCACATCATGGCCCAAGGCCACCAGCTCCTCCGTGAGGAAGGAAACAACACGCTCGGTTCCGCCATAAAGTTTGGGCGGGACCGCTTCGTGCAGGGGGGCAATCTGGGCAATGCGCATGGGCCTGACGTCCTGTTGCTATGGTAGCAACCATCCAACAGGGCAATCAGGGCAATTGTGCGGCAGTGCAGCAATTCGTGATCGAAGTCTGCTTGACGCGCAGTCAACTTGTCCACCGCACCACGCGCCTTTATCCAGTTCCGGCCAGGGTCCCGTAGGAACGCTGAGGGGTGCGTCGAACTTCCGGCGTCAATTCCGGAAGCCAGGGTCATGGCCGCCAAAGGTGGCGATCGGAGCTGGGTTGAGCGCACCGAAGCATCAGGAGCGGCAATTGGGACCGAAGGCGCCGATGCTGGCCCAAATTATTGGCTGCATGTCGCCATTGGGCCTTGGACGCGTGCGCACGCCACGGTCCACCAAGGTAAGCATGCGAACCAGGCCCGAAGACCTGGCCATAACCATTGGAGCACCCCGCCGCGGGAACGCCCGAGCAGGGTCAGCGATGGTGCCGGAAATATCACCAGCCGTCGCGCAGCACTTGTCGAAACGCCGAGCACGGCCAACGAGGCAGACGCCCCGGGCCACACTGCATTCTTTGTCCGGCGAGGCTGGTTAGAAGCCTTCGCGCTCCAAACGCTTGCGCTCCATCTTGCGGGCACGGCGCACGGCCTCAGCAGCCTCACGCGCACGGCGCTCGGACGGTTTCTCGAAGTGCCGGCGGAGCTTCATCTCCCGGAACACGCCTTCGCGCTGCATCTTCTTCTTGAGCGCCTTTAGCGCCTGGTCAACATTGTTGTCACGAACGAGAACCTGCACTTGGCTGTCGCCTCCTCTGGCTGGGGTAGGGCATGGCCGGGGTAGGTCCCAGTGCCATGCATAATGGCTTCCAACCGGCGCCTGGCCGGGGAGGCGGTGGCATAGCACCGTTGCGCCGCCTCGCCAAAGGATTTCGCCGCCCCACATCCCCTACAGTCGAATGGAGAGCGCATGGCCATCCTGAAAATCGCCCGCATGGGCCACCCCGTGCTGCTGCAACGTGCGGAGCCGGTGACGGACCCCACCTCGCCCGAGATACGGCGCCTGGTTGCCGACATGATCGAGACGATGGAGGACGCATCGGGCGCCGGGCTGGCTGCGCCCCAGGTCCATGTGCCCCTGCGCCTGTTCGTGTTTCGGGTGCCTGCGGCCCGCATTGGCCCGGAAGAGGGCAGCCCCGTGCCCAATACCGTTGTCATCAACCCAGAGGTCGAGCTGCTGGGTGACGAGATGGTGATGCGATGGGAGGGTTGCCTGTCCATTCCCGGGCTGCGCGCTGCCGTGCCGCGCCATGCCCGGGTGCGGTATTTCGGCGTTGACACGGATGGGCAGCCGGTAGGTGCGGAGGCAGGCGGCTTCCATGCCGGCGTGGTGCAGCATGAGAACGATCACCTCGACGGCATTCTATATCCCATGCGGATGCATGACTTCCGCCACTTCGGCTTCACCGAGGAGCTGGCCCGTGCGGCGGCTCCGAACACCTGAGGGCACGCGCGATGTTTGACCCCCCCGAGCGCAGCCCGGAGCGTGATGCCGCCATTCTGGCGCTGCTGCCCAACGTCGGCCTCGACGGCTGGACCATCCCGGCCCTGCACGCCGCCGCCGGGCCGGATGCGGACCTGCTGTTCCCTGGTGGCGTCACCGACATGATCGACGCCTATGTGGACCTGGGCGACCGGCAGATGGTCGAAGGCGCCGCGGCGATGGACCTACAGGGGATGCGGGTGCCGGTACGGGTACGGGCGGTAATCGCGCTGCGTTTCCGCCAGCAACGGGAGCACAAGGAGGCGGTCCGGCGGGCGCTGTCCATCCTGGCTCTGCCGGGCAACGCCGGGCTGGCGGTTGCGATCACCGCGCGGACGGTGGACAGCGTCTGGTTCGCGGCCGGGGACACCAGCGCGGACTTCAGTTGGTATAGCAAGCGCGCGATCCTCGCCGGGGTGTATGGCGCGACGCTGCTGTATTGGCTGCAGGATTACAGCGACGAGGACGAGGATACCTTGGGGTTCCTGGACCGCCGGTTGGCCGGAGTCGGACGGATCGGGCATTTGCGGCGACGGACTGACGCATTCGTGCAACGGATGCGGCGCAACCGGGCGGCGTAGGGGCAACCGGGCCGGGGCAGCGGACGTTGACCGAGCACCACCTTTGTTCCGGAAATCGTCATGAAAAGCATCGTGCTTTGGCTGCTTGGCGTGCCCATCTCCGTCATTATCCTGCTGAAGATCTTCGGAGTTTATTAGGCGTTCTGTGACCCACGTCCGCATCACTCACACCACCGAGTATACTTATCATCAGCCGGTCCGTCCGACGACGCACCGGCTGATGCTGCGTCCGCGTGACTCGCATGACCTCCGGCTGCGCAGTGCGACCCTGGCGGTGACGCCGCCGCCGGCACGGACGCGGTGGGCGCATGACGTGTTCGGCAACTCGGTTTGCTACCTCGACTGGGACCGGGCACTGACGCAGGTTATCCGCATCGTGTCCACGCTGGACCTCGACCATTATCCGACCGCCCGCGACCTGCCGATCGACCCGGCGGCGGAAACTTACCCGTTCAGCTACTCGACGGAGGAGGCGCCGGACCTCGCCCGCCTGCTGGAGCAGCAGTATCCCGACCCGAACCGGATCGTGGAGGGATGGGCGCGCAGTTTCCTGCATCCGCATGGCGCGACCCGCACCATGGACATGCTGGTCGCGATGACCCGCTCGGTCCGCGAACGCTTTACCTACGCTGCCCGCGACGCTGAGGGGACCAATCCGCCGCTGCATACGCTAGCCACCCGCAGCGGCACCTGCCGGGACTTCGCCCTGCTGATGATGGAGGCTTGCCGTTCCCTCGGAATCGCAGCGCGGTTCGTCAGCGGCTATTTATATGACGATATGCGGGCGGGCACGCCGCAAGTGGTAGGGGGCGGCGCCAGCCATGCTTGGTGCGCGGCCTACCTGCCCGGCGCCGGCTGGGTAGAGTTCGACCCGACCAATGGCCTGGTTGCCGGGCGCAACCTGGTGCGCGTGTGTGCAACTAGGACGGCGGAGCAGGCGAAGCCGGTGTCTGGCGCCTACATCGGCGAGGCAGAGGATTTTGACCAACTGCACGTGTCCGTGGACGTGCAGGTCGGCGACTTAGGAACCGACGGCGGACAGGCTGGGATCGCGGCCTGACGCAGGTCCTGGCGGCACCGTGGGTGGCCGCCAAAGTGTTCCGCGGTGCGGCGATGAGTCCTTTCGTTGGCTGTATGTCATGCAGCCCGGTTCTATCGTAGCGGGCGGAACTTCGCTTCGGGCGCTGGCAAGACATGCGGAAGTCAGCACAGCGTTCTGCGCAGAGCCGCCATCCCACTCCTGTGGGATTGACATCCCGCAATCGGCTTGAGTCCGGCGGTGGGTATGACCATCTCATCAGTCGTGAAGCCTGGCGTTGCCGCCTAATCTAGGGGCATTGCCGGGCCTGTCGCCTGATTGAAAGGGACACCTGATGGACATTGAGAAACTTACCGAACGTGCACGCGGCTTCCTGCAAGCGGCGCAAACCATCGCTATACGCGAGTTCAACCAGCGCATTACGCCGGAGCACCTGCTCAAGGCGCTGCTGGACGATCCCGAGGGTGCAGCTTCCGGTCTGATCCGCGCTGCCGGCGGCAACGCCGATACCGCCAAGCAGGGCGTGGATGCCGAGGTCGCGCGCATTCCCAAGGTGCAGGGAAGCGGCGCCGGGCAGCCGCAAGTGGCGTCGGAACTGGTGCGCGTGCTGGATGCTGCGCAACAGGCTGCGACCAAGGCTGGTGACGAGTATGTGGCGCAGGACCGTCTGCTGCTCGCCCTTGTCGGTAGCGACACGCCGTCAGCCCGTGTGCTGCGCGCCGCCGGGGTGACGGCGCAGGCGCTGGACAAGGCCATCACCGACATGCGCAAGGGCCGCAAGGTGGAAAGCCCCAATGCCGAGGCCGGCTTCGACGCGCTGAAGAAGTATGCGCGCGACGTGACGCAGCTTGCCCGCGACGGCAAGCTCGACCCGGTGATCGGCCGTGATGAGGAAATCCGCCGCACCATCCAGATCCTGGCCCGGCGCACCAAGAACAACCCCGTGCTGATCGGCGAACCCGGCGTCGGCAAGACCGCCATCGTCGAGGGCCTGGCCCTGCGCATCGTCAACGGCGACGTGCCGGAAAGCCTCCGCAACAAGCGGGTGATGGCGCTGGACCTCGGCGCGCTGGTGGCCGGCGCAAAGTTCCGCGGCGAGTTCGAGGAGCGGCTGAAGGCCGTGTTGAAGGAGATCGAGTCCGCTGAGGGCGAGATCGTCCTGTTCATTGACGAGATGCACACCCTGGTCGGCGCCGGCAAGGCGGACGGGGCGATGGACGCCAGCAACCTGCTGAAGCCCGAGTTGGCCCGCGGCGCGCTGCACTGCGTCGGCGCGACCACCCTGGACGAGTATCGCAAGCACATCGAGAAGGACGCGGCGTTGGCCCGGCGCTTCCAGTCGGTGTTCGTCGGCGAGCCCTCCGTCGAGGACACGGTCAGCATCCTGCGCGGGATCAAGGACAAGTACGAGCTGCACCACGGCGTCCGCATCACCGACGGCGCGCTGGTCGCCGCGGCGACGCTGAGCAACCGCTACATCACCGACCGCTTCCTGCCGGACAAGGCGATTGACCTGATTGACGAGGCGGCGAGCCGTCTGCGCATGGCGGTGGACAGCAAGCCCGAGGCCCTGGACGAGCTGGACCGGCGGCTGATGCAGCTCCGCATTGAGCGGGAAGCGCTGCGCAAGGAGCCGGACGTGGCCAGCCATGAGCGGCTGGAGCGGCTGGAGAAGGAGATTGCCGACCTGGGCGAGCGGTCGGACGAGATGACAACGTCCTGGCGCGCGGAAAAGGACCGGCTCAATGACACGCAGAAGCTCAAGGAACGGCTGGACCAGGCTCGTGGCGAGATCGAGATCGCGCAGCGCCGGGGCGATCTGGCTCGTGCATCCGAACTGATCTACGGCACGGTCCCGGACCTGGAGCGGCAGATCGCCGCGGGCCAGGACGGCGGGGCCGCGGGTGCGCTGGTCAATGAGGCCGTGACCGAGGACCAGATCGCCGCGGTCGTGTCCCGCTGGACCGGGGTGCCGGTGGAGCGGATGCTGGAAGGGGAGCGGTCCAAGCTGCTGCGCATGGAGGATGCTCTGAGGAAGCGCGTCGTCGGCCAGGAGGATGCGCTACGGCACGTTGCCAACGCCGTCCGCCGTGCGCGGGCCGGCCTGCAGGATCCGAACCGCCCAATCGGCAGCTTCCTGTTCCTCGGGCCGACTGGCGTAGGCAAGACGGAGCTGACCAAGGCGCTGGCAGAGTTCTTGTTCGATGACGACCGGGCTATGGTCCGGATCGACATGAGCGAGTTCATGGAGAAGCATGCGGTCAGCCGGCTGATCGGTGCTCCGCCGGGCTACGTCGGCTATGACGAGGGCGGGGTGCTGACGGAGGCCGTGCGGCGGCGGCCATACCAGGTGTTGCTGTTCGATGAGGTTGAGAAGGCGCACGAGGACGTTTTCAACATCCTGCTGCAGGTGCTTGACGACGGGCGGCTGACAGACGGGCAGGGGCGAACGGTGGACTTCCGCAACACTATTATCGTGCTGACCAGCAACCTGGGCAGCGACGTGCTGGCGTCGCAGCCGGACGGCGAGATTTCTGAGCTGGCGCAGGCTCAGGTGATGCGGGTGGTGCGCGACCACTTCCGGCCGGAGTTCCTAAACCGGCTGGACGAGATCGTGCTGTTCCGCCGGCTGCAGCGGTCGGACATGGCGACCATCGTGGACATCCAGTTGGCCCGGCTGCGGGCGATGCTGGCCGACCGCAAGATCGGGCTGGCGCTGAACGACCGGGCGATGGAGTGGCTGGCGACTGAGGGTTACGACCCGGTGTATGGGGCGCGGCCATTGAAGCGGGTGATCCAGCGCAGCCTGCAGAACCCGTTGGCTGGGCTGTTGCTGGAAGGGTCGGTCCGGGACGGCGACATTGTGCAGGTATCGGCCAGCCGAGATGGTCTGCTGTTGAACGACCAGGTGGCGGCCGCCGCCTGATCGGCAGGGCTGCCCTGGGCGTCAATGCGCCTGGGGCAGCTCCATCGCGTGGGTTATGTGTTTTGCGCATGGCTGAGCTGATCACGCGATGGCGGTCTCGGTTTGGAACGTGAATAGGCCTGTAAAGGTCCTAATACATTGTTTTTAAGCGGCTGCCGCCGTTTTGACGCGGAACTGCCTCGGCGTTGACATGAGCCGGGGTGGAGACTAGATAACGGCTACCGAACACGAGTTGTTTGGCTGAGATTGGCGGCCTGGTTAGCCGGGCTTCCCCGTTCATTGATAACTGCATCGGGTTATGGAAGGGATATGTTGGCGGCGTCCTGCTG
>CAXTDP010000093.1:0-12269 GCA_964242295.1 uncultured Acetobacteraceae bacterium
CTCCGCCTCGTCAATAAACCGGATTTGTCCGCCACCGCCGCCCCGCGCGCAGCGGCGTAACGGCCGCTAACGCCTCTTGACCGCTAACGCCTCTTGGCCGCAGGCGCCGAGGCCGCCGTTGCCATCCAACCTTTCAGCGCCCCAGGCGCAGGCAGCGCGCTGGTGGCCGACGCCGTCTCGCGCTGGGGCCGGCTGGACCAAGTGGTTCATGTTGCCGGGCGCGCCGACCGCCGCCCATTCGGCGACCTGGACGAGGCCGGGTTCGACGAGGCCATCGCGGTCAACGCCCGCGCTTTCCTGAACTTGGCCACCGCCGCCCTGCCGCACCTGCGCGCCTCCCCGGCGGGCCGGGTGGTCAGCACCGGGTCGTTCCTGTCGGCGGTGTTCCGCCCGGCGGCTGGGCACTTCCCAGCCACGGCCGCCGCCAAGGCGGCACTGGTGGCGCTGACCCGGTCGCTGGCGGCGCAGCTTGCGCCGGACGGCGTGACGGTCAACTGCGTCGTGCCCGGCATCATCCGCAAGGCCCCGGGGCGGCACTCCGCCATGTCCGAGGAGGCCCGCACCCAGGCCCTTGCCGCGATCCCACTGGGACGGCTTGGCGCGCCGGATGAGGTGGCGGCGGCCATCGCCTTCCTGCTATCCCCGGCGGCGGGTTACATCACCGGTCAGTGCCTGCATGTGGATGGCGGGTTGACGCTGTAGCCGGCGGTGCGCGCAGGGCAGAAGGTCAGGAGGACGCAGCATGCTTATCTGGAGTGGATGGGGCATCCTTGTGGTGCCGGTTACCCTGCTGGTCGGCGGAGGCGTCACCGTGCTGCTCGGCGCGCTGCTGAACGCCGCGGGGCTGGATCGGCTGGCCGGCCTTGCCCTGGTGGCAGGGCTGCTCGCCGCTGCCGCCGCCAACTGGCGGGTTGGACGCTGGCTGAATGGCCGGCCAGGCCGTGTGCTGCTGGACCCGGCCACGGGACAGCAGGTGGTGCTGCGCCGGCGGCACAGCCTGTTTTTCATCCCAGCGCACTGGTGGGCGGTGCCCCTGGCCGTTGCGGCAGCCATCGCCTTCGTGAGCAACTTCGTCAACCCCGGCCCGCTTTCCACCAGCCCGCCTTCTACCAACCCATCTTCCACCAGTCCGGAACTCCAACCCGGTGCCGTCCGGTCGAGAGCCCTTTAGCCCCGACGCATCCGCCCTGCCCCTCACACTTGGGGACATGCACGCCCAGCGGACCATCCAGGGCTGTCCGACCTGGGGCTATAGGGTGCGTCGCCGTCCCGGGAAGATTTGAGTTGACGCAAACTTCTTCACCTTGGTCCACCCTACCAGAGGGTGCGCCGGGCAGGGTGGAGAAGCGTTGGCGCCTTCCAACGACAAACGGCATCCCATGACGGCGGGAGGCGCTACGCTTCCTCGCCATGCAGCGCATCGAGGGCCAGCCGAAGAAGCCCGGGGATGCCCCCGGGCCTGGGTCGCACCAGTCTAGTACCGACGCGGCGCACCGGGCGGCGGGGCATAGCCGGGCGGCGGACCTCCTGCCGGCGGGGCATAGCCAGGCAGTGGACTCCCCGGCGGCATGGCCGGGCCAATCGGGTAGCGCGGGCCGGTGTAATTGCGCTCCAATTGCATTTCGTTCAGCCGGTCCACCTGGCTGTCGCCGGTGTCGTTGCCGGCATCGTTGCTGCGGTCCACGTTGGCGTAAGGCTTGCGCACGTTGGCGGCATGGGCCGCCGGCACGGTTGCCAGCAGCGCGGACGCAGCCAGCACGGCGGAGAGTAGGCGTGTCATCGGGCAGCCTCCTTCACAAGTTAACGACTATGCAACGCAGCCGACGCCCTTGCGATGCACCGGCACATGCACCGAAACGCAACGACGTCTTGCCCATTGCTCCCGCGCAACGCACCCTGCCGCAATGCCACTCGAAGCCGCCGCTCTCACTGCCGCCCCGTCCACCCCGCAATCTGCCCGGCGCACCCGCGCCCACGCCGCCTGGGACGCCCGCCTGCACGAAGCCCTGCGCCTGGACATCCCCGGGGAGGGCGTCCCGGAAGCCTGGTTCCTCGGCCCCCGCGCCGAGAATGCGGACCTGCTGCGGGACCTGGTATCGGCCGCGCTCGACAGCCACGCCGGTTTCCGCCGCGGCTTCCATCCGGAGGACCCGGCCCACATCACCCCGGCCATCCAGGCCAGCACCGGCTACATCGCCGGCGCCGAACGGCTGCGGCGGGACGCCGAGGTGCTGTTCAAGGCGCTGCGCCTGTCTGCGCCCTTCGCTTCCATGCGCTACCAGGGGCACATGCTTTGGGACACCGCGTTGCCGGCGATGATCGGGCTGATCGCGGCGCTGCCGTATAATCAGAACAACGTCGCCGCCGAGGCTTCCCCCGTCACTACCCGGCTGGAGATCGAGGTCGGCAATGACCTGTGCCGGATGCTGGGCTACACGGTGCCTCCGCACGGCCAGCCTCCCGCGCCGGGCGCCCTGGTTCCCTGGGGCCACATCACCAGTGGCGGCACCGTCGCCAACATCGAGGCGCTGTGGGCCGCCCGCAACCTGACCTTCGCCCCCGTTGCCCTGCGCGCCGCTCTGAAGGAAGTGCCGGCCCTGGCGCCGGGCCGCACCGTGGAAGTGCCGGTCTGGGCCGGCGGCACCGCGCGGCTGGTGGACCTGGACACCTGGACGCTGCTGAACCTGGACCTTGATGCGGTCGCCGGCCTGCCGGCGGCGCTCGCCGCACTGGGGGTGGAGCCGGACGTGCTGCAGGCGGCGCTGGCGGGCTACGCCGTGCAGAACACCGGGCTGGTGGCGTTCTACCGCAACTTCATGCCCGACGTGCCGGAGCCGCCGGTGCTGCTGGCGGCGGCCACCAGCCACTATTCCTGGCCCAAGGCGGCCACCGTATTGGGCCTGGGCAGCAATGCGGTGCTGGTGCAGCGGGTGGACCAGGACGCCAGGCTGGACCTCGACCACGTCGAGGCGACGCTGACCATCCTGCTACGCCGCCGGGTGCCGGTGCTGTGCGCCGTCGCCGTCCTGGGCAGCACGGAGGAAAGCGCCGTGGACCCCCTGGCCGGGCTGCTGGACCTGCGGGACCGCTTCCGGGCGCGGGGCCTGAACTTCATGGTGCACGCGGACGCGGCCTGGGGCGGCTACTTCCGCACCACCCTGCGCGACGAGTCCGAGCCGGACCAGGTGTGCGGCGTACCGACCGCCGCGATGGGTCCCTATGCGCGGACGCAGTATGAGGCGCTGGGCCGGGCCGACAGCATCACCGTGGACCCGCATAAGGGCGGCTACGTTCCCTATCCCGCCGGCGCCCTGTGCTACCGCAACGCCGCGATGCGCGACCTGGTGTCCCTGCGCGCCCCGGTCGTTTTCCACAGCCAGGCCGAGCCGACGGTCGGCATCTACGGCCTGGAGGGCAGCAAGCCCGGCTCCGCCGCCGCCGCCGTCTGGCTGGCCCACCGGGTGATCCGCCCGGACAGCAGCGGCTATGGCCGCATCCTGGGTCAGTGCCTGTGGACCAGCAAGCGGCTGTTCTGCCGCCTGGCGACGCTGCGCGACCCGCGGTTCCGCATCACCTGCTTCAACCGCACCCCGGCGGAGCGGGCCGGCGCCGGGCAGCGCGCCCTGGCGGCGGAGCGGGCGATGATCCGGTCCTTCGTCGGCCTAGATAACGCCGCTCTGGCCGCCCGCCTGCAGGCCGACCCAGCGGCGCACGAGCTGTTCAGCCAGATCGGCTCGGACCAGGTGATCCTGGCCTTCATGCTGAACTTCAAGGGCGCGGATGGGGCGTGGAACACCGACCTGCTGCGCGCCAACCTGTTCAACGACCGCGTGTTCGCCCTGTGCAGCGTGGTCGAGCCGCGTGAGGACATGGGTCGCGCACCCATCGGCGGCGGCAGCCTCGACCTGATCCTGACCAGCAGCCGGTTCGACCGCGCAATCTATGGTGCCGGGTTCGTGGATGCGATCTGCCGCCGGATGATCGTGACGCCCCGGCCGGAGGCCGGAGTGGACTTCCTGATCTCGACCACGATGGACCCATGGACGACGGACGCGGCCGGGAGCGATTTCCTGCAGGTGATCGAGGACGCGCTGCGGGACGCGGCACACCGCGCGCTGGCCGACCTGGGGTTCTAAGCGGGACGGCGCGGCTTGGCACGGGGACGGCCGGAGCCAAGCCGCGCAGGCCCACGCCCGCTTCATGTGACTATAGACCTCCGGAGGGCTGCTTCCGCACTTTTCCGGCCTGCTGTTCCGGACCGGCTGGGAGAAGGACGCAGGCGCAGCACCGAATCCCTTTCTGATACGCGTTCCCACGATTGACCCGGCCTACCCCCGTTTCTAGCTTGCACCCATGTCCGATACAGTTCGCAACACCGCAGACCCGCTCCCGAAGGCATGGCCGTTCGAGGAAGCGGCCAAGGTCGCCGCCCGTGTGGAGGCCAGCGGAAAAGCAACCGCCCTGTTCGAGACGGGATACGGCCCCAGCGGACTGCCGCACATCGGCACCTTCGGCGAGGTCGCGCGCACCACCTGGGTCCGCAACGCCTACACGGCGCTAACCGGCAAGCCGTCCCGCCTGCTGGCGTTTAGCGACGACATGGACGGTCTGCGCAAGGTGCCGGACAACGTGCCGAACGGCGACATGCTGGCCCGCTACATCGGCCAGCCGCTGACTCGGGTGCCCGATCCCTTCGGCACCCATCCCAGCTTCGGCGCTCACAACAACGCCCGGCTGCGCGCCTTCCTCGACGGCTTCGGCTTCGACTACGAGTTCGCGTCCAGCACCGACTACTACACCTCCGGCTGCTTCGACGCCGCGCTGATCCGGGTGGCCGAGCGCCATGCGGAGATCGTCGCCACCATCCTGCCCACCCTGGGCCGCGACCGCCAGGCGACCTACTCGCCGTTCCTGCCCCTGCATCCCCGCACGGGGCGGGTGATGCAGGTACGCATAGACGAGGTGGACGCGGTTGCCGGCACCGTGTCTTGGCAGGACCCTGACACCGGCGAGCGCCACGTCACCCCCGTCACCGGCGGCGCCTGCAAGCTGCAATGGAAGGCCGACTGGGCAATGCGCTGGCACGCCCTGGACGTGGACTACGAGATGTCCGGCAAGGACCTGATTGACAGCGTGAAGCTGTCCAGCCGGGTCTGCGCGGTGCTGGGCAGCCCGCCGCCGGTCAGCCTGACCTACGAGCTGTTCCTGGACGAGCACGCGCAGAAGATCAGCAAGAGCAAGGGCAACGGCCTGTCGGTGGACGAGTGGCTGACCTATGCCCCGCCCGAAAGCCTGGCCGGGTTCATGTATCACCAGCCCGGCCGCGCCAAGCGCCTGTTCTTCGACGTGATCCCCCGCGCCGTGGACGACTACCTCGCCAATGCCGCCAAGCTGCCGGACCAAGCCGAGGCCGAACGCCGGGCCAACCCGGCCTGGCACATCCAGGGCGGTCGCAACGTCGGCGCCGCCGCCCCCGTCAGCTTCGGCATGCTGCTGAACCTGGCCAGCGTCGTGAACGCCGAAACGCCGGACATGCTATGGGGCTTCCTCCGCCGCTACAGCCCGGACACCGCGCCCGGCGCCAACCCGTTCTTCGACGGCCTGGTAGACAACGCCATCGCCTACTACCGGGACCGCGTTCGCCCAGCGAAGCAGTATCGCGCGCCCACCGACACGGAACGCGCCGCGCTGGAGGACCTAGCGCGCGAGCTGGAGGCGCTGGCTCCCGGCACCGCGCCGGAGGCGATCCAGGATGTCGTCTATGAGGTCGGCAAGCGGCACCCGCTGCCAGACCTGAAATCGTGGTTCGGTTGCCTGTATCAGGTGCTGCTGGGCCAGGCGGAGGGGCCGCGCTTCGGCGGCTTCGTGGCACTCTACGGGGTGGCAGAAACGGTTGCGCTGATCCGGGCACGCTTGGCCGCCACAGCCGCCGTCCCGAACGCGGCCTGACGATGGAGTTCCTCAAGAAGGCTGCCCGCCAGGTCCCGGCGGTGCTCGGCCTGTTGCTGCTGGTCGGTGCGATCTACGTCATCTGGAAAGAGTTCCGCCACCTGAAGGTCGCCGACATCAAGGTGGCCCTGGAGGCGATCCCGCCGCGGGCGCTGATGATCGCCTTTGGCTGGACCATCCTGTCCTATGGTGTGCTGACGTTCTACGACCGGCTGGGCACCATCTATGCCGGGCATAAGGTCAGCTATGGCCGGGTATCGTTCGCGTCGTTCTGCGCCTACGCGCTGTCGCATAACCTGGGTTTTGCCGCAGTATCGGGCGCAGCCGTACGCTACCGGCTGTATTCGCACTGGGGCCTGACCCCGTTCGAGATCGCCAAGGTCGTGGCGTTCTGCAGCCTGACCTTCGGCCTGGGCGGGATGGTGCTTGGCGGCCTCATCCTGTTCTGGGAACCGGACGCCATCCCGTTCTTCGGCGCCATCGTGCCGCGCTGGGGCATGTATGCCATCGGCCTGGCGCTATGGGGTGTCGTGGCGGCCTATGTCAGCCTGTCCCGCTTCGTCGGCACCATACGGCTGTTCGGCAATTCCGTGACGCTGCCGGACTACCGCATGGCCGTGGTGCAGGTGGCGCTGGCGACGGTGGACGTGGCGGTCACGGCGGCGATCTTCTACCAGTTGCTGCCGGACACGCCGGGCCTGACCTATATCCGCTTTCTCGGCGTGTATGTCGCCTCCTATACAGCGGGGCTGGCCGCCAACCTGCCCGGCGGCCTCGGCGTGTTCGACACCGCCATGCTGCTGGGGCTTGAGCCATACTTGCAGCCGCCCACCATCCTGGGCGCCATCGTCGTGTTCCGCCTTTACTACTACATCATCCCGCTGTTCCTGGCCGGCAGCATGTTCGCCGGCAATGAAATCCTGTTGCGCGGCGGCGCCCTGGTGAAGAAGGGCGTGCAGCGCCCGGGCATGCCCCAACAAGCGTCGGTGCGGGCCGCCGCCCAGTCACTGTCGCGCTGGAGCGAGCCGAGCCTGGCCATCGGCGCTTCGACCGGCGCCGTCGCCCTGTGCGGGGCGCTACTGATGGCAGTAGGGCTGTTGGACAACCGGCCCGACTTCTCCTGGATAGACCCGGACTTCGCCGACATCGCGGCCGACGCCGGGCAGTTCGTGCCGTCCCTGATCGGTGCAGCGCTGATCGTGCTGTCAATCGGACTGTCGCACCGGGTCACGCTGGCCTGGGGCGCGACCCTGGTAATGCTGCTCCTGGGCGCCGGGTTCACCGGCGCGCAGGGCACCAACCTATGGATACCCGGCGTGCTGGTGCTGGCAATGCTGCTGGTGGCGCCGTTTCGGAATGCCTATTACCGGCACGCCCGGCTGTTGTCTGGGCCGCTAAGCCTGGGGACGGCCCTGCCGCTGCTGGCGCTGGTGCTATGCGTCGCGGTGCTGACCGCGTTCGAGCCGAAGCTGCGCGGTTTGTCCGAGAACGGCTGGCTGGACATCGTGCTGTCCCCCGACCTGCCCAACAGCCTGCGCCTGTCCATCGCCTTCGTGGTGGGGATGGCGCTGATGGCGCTGTGGCGGCTGATCCGGCCGAGCCGGGTCCGCTGGCTGCCATGGGCCGGGGAGGGCCGGGCACGTTATGCCGCCTTGGGCGCAATGCCGCCGGCGGTCGCCGATGGCATCGTGATGGGCGAACTGGGTCGGGCTGGCATTCCGTTCCGCCGGGTCGGCGGCGTGCTGCTCGGCCTTGGCGACCCCGCGGGATCAGTCAGCGACCGCGCCTCGACCGTTTGGAACCTGCGTGACCTGGCGGCTCAGGAGGGGTTGGACGCGGCAGTGTGGCGGGCTGGAACCGGGCTGCTCGACGTGTATGCCGACCTGGGCATGACGGCGCTGCCGCTCGGCCCGGATGGACTGCCGTTGCCGCCGCGGGAGGCGGATGCGCCACCGGCGGGGCAATACCTGTGCTGCGTTGCCGAGCGCGACCTGCCGCGCCTGCTGCCGCTGCTGCCGGAGCTTGCGGAGGCGGGGCTGGCCGACGCCGCGGAGTAGCGTCTCTGGGACTGCCACCGTGGCTTGGCCCGGTGCTGGTCGGCGTGGCGCCGCACCTCCGTAGCCGGGTGAGCCTCCGTGAAGTCAAGCCAGGGGAATCCAGCGCGCTTGCACAGATCCGGAGTGGAGGAAGCGCCGGCCCGGTGGCTGCGCCGTCATATGCGGGGAGGCAGCTTGGGACGGACGGAACAGGTGAATCTAGAATCGGGCACTTAGCAAAAGCCGAAGGGTTCTTAGGTCTGTTGGCGCAAGCCGACCAATGGGATGAATGACCGATGCTGGTTCTGACGTGCGCCATTTTCCTGCTGGTCGTCATGCCGGCACTGCTGTTGTGGCTCGGCCGCATGATCGAGGCCAACACGGACGGTCGCCGGCGGAACGAAGCCGAGCGGCCCCGGGGCGGCGCCGTTACAGCAACGGCTGACGGGCAGGGTTCCAGCGGCAGCGCCTGGTATCGGCGGCCAATGCAGCCGCCGTTCGGCAAGGCCCGGCGCACCGCCTGATGGCAACCGCCTGCGAAACTGGCCGTTCGTCGCCGGTATTCGCGAGCTGCCTGCGATGTGGCGAGCCGGAGCCAACAGTGACCATGCTGGCTTCTTCCGGGATGTTGCGTTGCCGCCATCGTGGCAATGACAGGTCAAACCCGGGCGCCATACCGTATGATGGAATTTTCGGAACGCACGCCTTCACTCAATTCCCGAGGCAGCCCGTGCCCAAGTATGGACGCGGGCTGCCCCGGGATGTTGTCATGCGAAGCAATGTCCGCATCAGGTCCGGTCGTGTTACCCGCCCGGACCTGACTGCGGACCTGTCCTACGCCTGTTCGGTCTGCTCCGGCTCACGCTGGGTGCCGGACCGCCGGCGCTCCGCCATGAAGCCGTCGAACTCCGACTTGTCGCGGGCACGGCGCAGCCGCTCCAGGTAGTCGCGGAACTCCCGCTGCTCCTCTTCCAGCCGGCGAATGGTTTCGGCGCGGTAGTCGTCGAACGCCTTGTTGCCGCTGGGGCTGCCCGCCCGCTTCTCGTCGCCGCGCAGGTTGAACCATTGTCCCGGGCCACCGCCCATGCGGGAGTTGGCCACGCCCGCCAAACGCCCGGTCCAGGCCAGGTAGGCGAGGGTAGCCACGCCCAACGGCCAGAACAGCCAGAATGCCACAACCGTGGCCAGCACCCAGGCCGGCCGTCCAAATTCGTCCATACGCGACAACATAGGCACCCTCCTGTGTATGTGAGGGATACTTACAATCGTCTGCCCGGATTACTAGCCTTCGATGTGCACGGGTGCGTGAGCGCACTGTCCCGCCGCTACGGCGCGTCCACTAGACCCAGGGAGTTGAGATAGATCAGCAGCCCGGCTTCCAGCAGGTCCTCCGGCGGCATCGGCAAGCGGCCGGCCCCGGTGCCTGGCGTCACGAACAGCGTGGCGATCCCGTGGGTCAGCGACCAGACATGCAGCGCCACCATCTGCGCCGGCACGATGCGCCCACGGCCGGGGGCGCCCGGCTTGGTCCGCGCACAAGCCGCATCCGCCGCACGCCGCAGCATGGCGAAGGCGGCGTCGGAGGCTTCCTGAACCGCCGGGTCCATGCTGCCGGTTGCAGGGTCGGTGCCGGGATCGAACATCGCGGCGTAGGCGGCCGGGTCCGCCTTTGCAAAGGCGAGGTGCGCCCGGCCGCACCGCTCGATGGCGGTGACGGGGTCAGGGCGGCCGCCGGCCCACGCCGCGTCCAGGTCGGTCGTCAAGCGCTCGAACCCGCGCCGCGCCACCTCGGCGATCAGGGCGTTGCGGTCGCGGAAGTGACGGTAAGGTGCGGCGGGGCTGACGCCGAGGACACGGGCAATCTCGGCAATGGCCAGTCCAGCCAAGCCGCGCTGCCCGATCATGTCGAGCGCAGCCTGCACCAGCGCTTCCCGCAGGTTGCCATGGTGGTAGCTGCGCCGGCCCGGGCCATCCCTGTTCATCAGATACTACTTACGGCGGCACAGGCCCGCTGTCGCGGGCATGGCCGGTCACATACGCTTGCGGGACCGGCCTTAAACCGGGCGGCGCGGCGCCAGGACGGACGCAGTCATCTCCTGCACCGTCTCGTCCCGCTGATTCAGCGTCGTCGTCTTCAGCGTCAGCAGCCCACGGTCGGGACGCGAGCCGGACGGGCGTTTGGCCAGCACCTCGACCTGGGCGCGAAGCTCGTCTCCCGGCCGGACCGGGCGGCGCCAGGTCAGGGTGTCTATCTGGGCACCCAAGGAGCCGCCGGGGAAACGGCCCAACATCGCCTCCAGTTGCAGGCGCATGGTGACGCTGGCGGTGTGCCAGCCGCTGGCGACCAACTCGCCGAACAGGCTGCCACGGGCGGCCTCGTCGCTCAGGTGCTGCGGCTGCGGGTCGAATTCCTCCGCAAAGGCGACGATGCGGTCCCGCGCCATCAACTGTGTGCGGGACATGATGACCTGGCCGACCCCAACGTCCTCCCAATACAGATCGTCCGTCATGCCGCCCCTTTCTTGAACCATGCGCCGCCTGCGACGGCTGCCGCATTCACCACGCCCATCGCCACCAGCCCGGCGCCCAGCGCCAGGAAGACGGGGGTCAGCGACCCCGTCAGGCGCAGCGCCAACCAGCCGCCGCCCACCGCAACCACCATGCGCAGCACCGCCGCTGCCAGCGGCCACGCCAGCCGCCCCGCGCCCTGGGAGGCGAAGTAAAGCGCCATGCCGCCGCCGAAGAAGCCGAAGAACGGCCCGGCCGTCCGCAGGTAGGCTCCGCCTGCCGCGAGCATGGCCGGGTCATGCCCGAACAGTCCGAGCCACGCGCCGGGCCAGATGGCGCCGGCCAGGCCGATCGCCTCCGTCATGGCGAAGGCCAGCGCGGCGCCGATCCAGGTCACGCGCAGCGCCCTGGCGCGCTGGCCCGCTCCCAGGTTGGTGCCCACCATCGCCACCAGCGGCGCACCGAGGCCGAACACCAGCGGTACCAGCAGGAACTCCAGCCGCGACCCGGCGCCGTAGCCGGCGATGGCCGCCGCGCCGAAGCCCCCGGCATAGGCCGTCGTGGTGGTGACGACCAGGTTAGTCTGCAGGCTGACCAGCGAGGCCAGCAGTCCCACCCGCAGGATGGCCCAGGCCGGCGCCCAGCGCAGCCGGACCAGCCGCAGGCGAATGCCGGCGTGGGAGCCTGCCAAGTAGGCCGTGAACACGGCGACGCCCACCGCGTAGTATGACAGCAGCGCCACTCCGCCGCCTGCGACGCCCAGCGCCGGGAAGGGACCCCAGCCAAAGATCAGGCACGGCGACAGCGGCACCAGCACGACGACGCCGCCGACGATCACGACCGCCGGGACCAGCATGTTCCCCGTGCCGCGTATGCAGCTTGCCAGGCCGTTGAAGGCCCAGATCAGCACGGCCCCGCCGAACACCACATTCGAATACAGCAGCGCCGCCGCCAGTGCCGGGCCGTCGCCGCCCATCGCACGATACAGCGCCGGGCCGCCCAACAGGCCGCCCAGGCAGAACAGCAGCCCCAGCGCCCCGTTGATCGCCAGCGCGTGCGGCACCAGCGCGTCCGCCTCATTCTGCCGCCCCGCGCCCAGCGCTCGCGCGATGGCCGACGCGATGCCGCCGCCCATCGCGCCGGAAGATACCATCTGCATCAGCATCACGCCCGGGAACACCAGCGCCATCCCCGCCAGGGCCGCGGTGCCGAGCCGCCCGACGAACGCCGCCTCGATCAGCCCGGTCAGGGACTGCGCCAGCATGACGAGCACGTTCGGCAGGGCCAGGCGCAGCAGCGTCGGCAACGCCGGCGCATGCAGCAGCGCCAGGGTGCGTGCGCTGTGTGCAGGCCGGGCTGCGTTGGTCGTCCCGGGGCGCAGGGTGGTGGACATTGGGCGCATATGCACCTAGTCTGTGCCCATGCCGCCGGGATGTCGAGCTTGAATATCGCGCGCACCACCGCCTGCCATTGCCAGGCGATCCGCCAGGCGGCCCGCCGCGTGTCGGCGCTGTATGACGGCGCGATGGCCCCGGTCGGGCTGCGGGTGTCGCAGTATGGCATCCTGGTGCGGCTGCAGGCCGGTGGTCCCCGCGGCATCCAGGCGTTGGCGGCGGAGTTGGTGATGGACCGCACCACTCTGGGCCGCAACATCCGGCCATTGGAGCGAGACGGGCTGCTATCCGCCATTTCCGACCCGGCGGACCGGCGCGGGCGCCTGCTGGCCATAACGCCTGCCGGCGCCGACCTGGTCGCCCGCGCCGCGCCGGCCTGGCG
>CAXTDP010000094.1:0-12191 GCA_964242295.1 uncultured Acetobacteraceae bacterium
GCGATCGTCTGCTTCAGCACGGCATGTTCCCGGCGAAGGGTGACGTTCTCCTGGTGGAGCGCGGTGTTTTCTTCGCGCAGGGTGTCGACATCACGTCGCAGCGCGCCAACCAGTTCCGCCAGGGCCGGGGTCTTGTCCACCCCAGTCTTGACTCATGCTCGGACCGGACACGCCAGAGGAAACAACGTGCTCCGGAGAGAAACCCGCCACCTGTGGCCCTTGGAACTCACCGAAAGCTATCCGAGAGGTGGTTGGGAGTTACAAATCTTCTATAAAAATTGAGAATTCTGCCAATAACCCGGGTTTTCCGGTGAATGTGGTCGCGCCCTCTATTGGGTGGATTTTATGACACAGTAAGACTAGGCCTCCGCCCCTGTTTCTCCGGGCAGCGGCAGGCCACGCGGTGGCACCGGTGTACTCTGCACGATGCTGGTGGTGGTCTGGCCGAAGGCGAGGAACCGGTCCAGCACCTCGTCCAACTGGTCCAGCGCCGGCAGGTGGACCTTCATCACGAAGCAGTCCTCGCCCGTGACGCGGTGGCACTCCACGACCTGTGGCAGCGCCCGCGCCAGCTCGGCCACCTTGGGCAACTGTCCCGGCGTCGGCCTCACCCGCACGTAGGCGCATACCGGGTAGCCCAGTGCTGCCGGGTCCAGCTCCAGCCGGTAGCCCCGGATGACGCCGGCCTCCTCCAGCCGCAGCACTCGCTCGCGCACGGCCGGCGCTGACATGCCCACCCGCCGGGCCAGTTCGGACGTGCCTATGCGCGGGTCGCCGCACAGCAGGCGCAGCAGCTCCACATTGCGGGCGTCCCGTAGCAACTCGGAAACTTGAAGGCGCAAGCAGCATTTTCCTTTTCACCTTGAAGGCTGGATCAGCATACTGCCTGCGTATCGGCATTCACCAGCCCTGGCCTGCATGCAACCATCTCTGCATGGCATCCGACACCCCTGTCCGGCTTGATGGCCCCTTGCCGCGGCTTGCGGAGCGCACGCCGCCGCACGCCTTCTTCGTCGTCAGTGCCGTGTTCCACTATCTCGGCCCAAGCTTCGCCGTGCTGCTGTTCGCCCAACTTGCCCCGCCGGGCGTCGCCTGGCTGCGGATCGCCAGCGCTGGGCTGGTGTTCGCGCTGTGGCGCCGGCCTTGGCGCTTCTTCGCCGCCCTGCCGTGGCGCGACCAGGCCATCGTCGTGGCACTCGGCCTCGTGCTGGCGGTGATGAACGCGGCGTTCTACGAGGCCATTGCCCGCCTGCCGCTGGCCACCGTGGGCGCCATCGAGTTCCTAGGTCCCATCGCCGTCGCGGCCTGGGGGGCACGCACCCGGCGCAACCTCGCCGCCCTCGTCTCGGCCGTCATCGGGGTGTACGTGCTGACCGACGTGCGGCTTGCCGGCGGGTGGCTGGGCTACGCCTTCGCCTTCGGCAACTGCGCGCTGTTCGTGCTCTACATCCTGCTCGGCCATCGCATCGCGTCGAGCGGCGGCGGGGGCGGCTCCGGCATAGACCGGCTCGCCGCGGCCATGCTGGTCGCGTCCGTGGCGGCGCTGCCCATCGGCATACGCACGGCGCTGCCGGCGTTCGGCGACCCGCTCCTGCTGCTGGCCGCCATCGGAGTGGGCGTGTCGTCGTCGGTGATCCCCTACGTCTGCGACCAGCTCGCGATGGCGCGGCTGCCGCGCGCCACTTTCGCGCTTTTGCTTTCTTTGCTGCCGGCCACCGCAACCGCAATTGGCTTCCTTGTGCTGCGCCAAGTGCCCACGACTGCGGAGCTGCTGGGCATCGGACTGGTGATCGGCGGCGTCGCCCTGCACCGGGCGGAGTAGGCAAGAAGGCGCAACGGGACCATGCTCCCATGCGATATGTCTGATGAGATACAACGGAGGTTGGGCCAATGCGGCTATTTGCGAGTGCAGCGGTCGTGCTGGCGATGATGAGCACGGCGGCGCGGGCGGACGATCTTGTGGTGTACGGCGCTGGGAGCCTTCGGGAAGCCATTGGCCAGATTGCCACCGAGTTCGGACAAGCACATGGGATCGGCGTCCAAACTCAGTTCGGCCCGTCCGGCCGGATGCGGGAGCGCATCGAGAAGGGAGAGCATGTGGACCTGTTCACCTCGGCCGACGTCGGCCACGCGCGCAAGCTGGTGGACGATGGGCGGGCAAGCGTCATGGCGGTGTTCGTCCGCAACACGGTGTGCCTGCTGTCGCCAGCCAAATTCGGCGCGACCACCGAGACCATGCTCGACAAACTGCTCGCGCCTGGCGTGCGGGTCGGCATGTCGCCCCCGAAGGTTGATCCCTTGGGGGACTACACGGTGCGCCTGATTGGGCTGGTTGACGGTCTCCGGCCAGGCAGCAGCGCCACCTTGCAGGAGCGTGCCGTTGTGCTGGACACGCCGCCGGGCACACCGCCGCCGAAGTCCGGCGACACTGACGCGGACGCGATCCTGGATGGGCGCGTGGATGCCAGCATCGTGTACTGCTCGGGCCGGGACCGCTACGCCCGGCTGCTGCCCGATGCGACGCTCGTGCAGTTCCCACCCGGCCTTCGGGTTGGCCCGGAATATGGGTTGGCGGTCCTGAAGAACGCGCAGCCGGCGGCTTCGCTGCTGGCGCTCGCCATCCTGTCGCCGGAGGGGCAGAGGATCATGGCCCAGCGCGGCTTCCGGCCGGTCACGCTGCCGGCGGATTAGCTGTTGCGGCCAGGACTGGCTGCATCCACCCAGCTCCGTGCCGGACCACTTGTCCTTCAAACCAACGATTGGCGGACACCTGGCAAGTTCCCTGTCAATCCCAACTCGGGCCTGGCACCCAGGCCCGGAGCTTCTCGCTTAGTTGGAACGGTAATCCGCTCGTGGCCGGATGAGGCGGTTCTCCATCCGCTGCTCCAAAGCGTGTGCGATCCAGCCCACGGTCCTGCCGACCGCGAACAAGGCGAGCCCACCGCCTGGCGGCAAGGGCAAGGTCGTTTCCAGCATCGCGAGCGCTACGTCGACGGTCGGCAGATTGCCGGTCAGTCGTGCCGCCGCTTCGATCATCGCCGGCCAGGGGTGTGGAGGTGGGAACGCCAAGAGCAGGGCCCGGCAACGCGGGTCACCCTCCGGGTAGAGCCGGTGTCCGAAGCCGGGCAGCGCCTCGCCTCGGGCGAGCCGCTCGCTCAGCGCACGTACCGGGTCGGACTGGGTCGCCGGGTCGGCGGCGAGCGCCCGGACCCGTTCCGTCATGCCGCCATGGCGCGGCCCGGACAGCGCCGACAGGCCGGCGAGCACGCAGGCGTCGAGGGACGCCTCGGTCGAGGCCACCACGCGTGCGGCGTAGGCGGAGGCGTTCAACTCGTGGTCGGCGCAGAGCACCAGGGCACGCCGCACCAGGTCTGCCCCGCCCCTGTCCAGGCCCCAGGCCGCGGCCAAACGCTCATGCAGCGTCCTCTCCGCTGGGCTGCCTGCCGTCCCGCAGGCCGCCCGCACCATGACGCCGAGAACGCGCGCCGCGATGGCCGCGACATAGGCGGGTTCCGTTCCCCAATCACTGGAGGCCGCGCCGGCTGCCACGGCGCGTAAACAGCGCTCGAACGGGATCGATCCAAGCACGGTATCGGGCGGCTCGGGTACCGTCGGCACGGGCTGTTGCCAGAGCAGGACCGCGACCTCCTCCAGCGTCGCCCGGGTCGATAGCGCCACCGCGTCTTGCCCGCGATACTGGAACGTCCCGTCTGCGATCCGGGTCAGGGAAGAGCGCAGGATTGGCTCGCCCCAATCCGTGGTGGAGTCGGCAACGGCGCGCCGCGCCCGGCCACGGCCACGCTTCTCGAGCAGGGCCGCGACGTCGCGCGCGTCGTAGGCGCTGCGCCGTGGGTCACCCGGCACCGGGATGGCACGCACCAAGCCGCGGCTGACGTAGGTGTAGAGCGTCTGCCGGGATATGCCGAGCCGCGCCGTTGCCTGCTCCGCCGTGAGGAGGTGCTGTGCCGACTTCATGTCGATCATCTCGATCAAGATTGACGCTCCTTCCTTCCGCCGCTCCGCTCGGGTCGTCAACGCGGCGAGGGTGGCATGGACGGGTCGGAGCAGGATGCGGGCGGGGCGGCGGTGGCCGTGGCTTTCGAAAAGCAGATTGGCTGGTGCGAAAGCCTCGGGGCGCCGTTCACCGCCACTGTGCTCCGGGTGATGGCCGACGAGCTCGGGCAGGATGGCGTCCTCGCCCACATGGTTGGCGCCTGGCCGGGAGACCCTGTCGCCGGTGCGCTGGCGCTGCGGCTTGCCGGCGCGTTCCATGCCCTGGTGCTGCAGGGCGCGGACCCGGATCTCGCCGCATGCTACCCTTCTAATGGCGGGCACCCGGCCCAACTGCGCCCGGCCCTGCTGGCGGCGCTCGGTCGGCACCGGGAGTTCATCCGCGCCTTTCTCGGCTCACCGCCGCAGACCAACGAGGTTGGGCGCTCGGCGGTGCTGCTGGGCGGCTTCCTGTGCGTGGCGGCACGGTTCCGGCTGCCGTTCCGCTTGCTCGAAATCGGGGCGAGTGCCGGGCTGAACATGATCTGGGACAGCTACGGATATTGCCTAGCCGGGCGGCCATGGGGCGACCCGGCCGGCCCCGTGCAACTGGAACCGGCATGGACCGGGACGTTGCCGCCTCTGGGCGCACCCGTGTCCGTTGCCGAGCGGGCGGGCTGCGACGTCGCGCCGCTCGACGTGGCCTCGGCGGAGGCGCGGCTGCGCCTGCTGAGCTACGTGTGGGCCGATCAACCCGACCGCTTGGCCCGGGTGGAGGGCGCTATCAGGCTCGCGACTGACAAGCAGGTGATCGTTGAGCAGGCCGATGCGGCGACTTGGGCAGCCGAGCGGTTATCACGCCCGGCCGCGGGCCGTGTCACCGTCCTATATCACTCGATCATGTGGCAGTACATGCCCGCTGAAACGCAGGCGGCGTTGCAGGCCACGATCGAACGTGCGGGTGCCGCAGCGACGACGGAGGCGCCTGTCGCCTGGCTGCGTTTCGAACCGCCCACGGCCAAGGGACGGCCAGAGCTGCGGCTCACGTGCTGGCCCGGGGGAGAAGAGAAGCACCTGGCCACGGCACACCCGCATGGTAGCGAGGTGGCATGGCGCGGCGCATCTTAATGCCATGCTCTGACAATGGAGTTTGCTTCCACCCCAGCTGCAGTAAGCCCGATCGTGCACTCCCGCCCTGTCCGGAAACCCCTGGTCGCTGACGGCAAGGCGGACCCGTTGATTGCCGGACGGGTAGATGGACGGGGGAGCAGCGCCATCAGCAAGCGGGCGGGGTCCAACGATCCGTTACTTCGGCACCTGGATGGTGCCGTCCTGGATGCCCTGGGCGATGCCGGTGAGCAGCCCGGCGTAGAAGCGCAAGTCTGGTAGGCGCCCGGCGAGGGCGTCCATGCCGCTTGGCCCGGCGGCGTCCAGCAGGGCCTTGAAGTCGGCCATGCGGTCGGACATGGCGGCGAACAGGGCGATGCCGTCCAAGCCGGTCAGGCGCAGGTAGCGAACGCGGGTGTCCAGCTCCCGGGCGAGTTGCTTCTGCTTGGCCGCAGTCATCGCACGTGCCTCCAACCCGCGCGTCAGCAGGGGTTGAACAGGCGCAGGATGGTGGCGATCACCACCGCCTCCTCCCGCGACGACGCGGTGCCGAGCAGGTGATGGTCGGCGCCGTGCTTGGGGATGCCGACGATCCCGTTGTCCGCGGCCTCGATGGTCTGCAGGCCACCAGCCTGGAACACCGGCATCGCGTCCTCCCGCAACCCAAGGCTGAGCCAGCGGTCCCGCGTCATGCCCCTACCCATGCTGGTGCTGCACCCTCATGCTCCACTTCCTCCAAGGTTCCATTGTTGGTTCAGGCCGGGTCCGCTGCGGCGTCGGCCACCGCGCCGCGCCCGCCTGGCAGGTGGCGGTAGAGCGTGGACGCCGACACCTTGAGACGGGCCGCGACCTGTTCAACGGTGATCTCCGGGTCAGCCAGCAGCGCGCGGGCTTCCTTGATGTCGCGTGTCTTCAGCGCCGGCGGGCGTCCGCCGCGGCGGCCCCTGGCCCGCGCCGCGTCCAGGCCCGTGCGGGTGCGCTCCTGGATGATCTCGCGCTCGAACTCCGCGATGGCCGAGAAGATGGTGAACACCAGCCGCCCCCCGGCTGTGGTGGTGTCAATGTCCTGGGTCAGGCAGCGGAAGCCGACGCCCTGCCGGGCAAGCTCCTCCACCGTCTCGACCAGCTGCTTGGTGGACCGTGCCAGCCGGTCCAGCTTCCAAACGACAAGGGTGTCGCCCGCGCGCATCCAGTCCAAGGCGGCGGCGAGCTGCGGCCGGTCGCGCTGCGCGCCGGAGGCCGCTTCCGTGAACACGCGCACGCAGCCGGCAGCGTGCAACGCGTCGAGCTGCAGCGCCACCGTTTGGTCGCGGGTGGACACGCGCGCATAGCCCACCAGGTCGCCCGCGCGGGCCGCGGCGCGGCTGCCCTCCCCGGCTTGCCTAGCCACGCCGCTGGGCCAGCACCCAGGCGACCGCTTCCGCCTCGCTTGCGGCGCCGATGGGTGCAAAGCCTGCGAAGGCGCCCTTCGTGCTGACGCGCAGCGCGTCCCATCCTCCCATGCTGTCCCGGTAGGCGATCAGCGGCACGCGGGCCAGTAGGTCAGGCCGCAGCTCGGCCAAGTCGTGCACGACGCCGGCCGCGTCGTGGGTGACGGAGCGCCAGCCGTCCCGGTCCAGGTCCACGGCGACCAGGACGCCGCCGGGTGCGACGTGCCAGGCGTAGGCGGCAGCAGGGTGGCCATTGCGGCGCATCCGCGGGGCGGCCGCGTCCCGTCCCGGCCGTCCCGGCTCCTGCCCTGCCCCCTGTCCCTTCCCTTGCGCCACCTGTACCCTCCCGAAACTCGTGTGAACCCTCACCTATTCGGAACCGGGTTTCAAGAGACAGTTTCAGGAAGCAGCGGCGCCCGGTGCGCTTGGTGTCCCTCGTCGCCGCCCGTCCTCCCCCGCAAACTGCTCTTTATGCGAGACCATTGAAGCTATGCATGACACGCATGGTGCGACGCGCTTCACCGATGTTCTATGCCAGATCCTGCGCTGACCTTCCCTAGATCGCTGGAACGTCTGGCGATCTACCAGTCCTTCTTGAGGCCGGACACGTCGAAGCGAAGGATTTGCGCTCCGTTCTGGTAGTACTCGACCTCGATCATGACGGTTCGTGACCGCTTCATCGCCTGCACCAGCGTTCGGTATTGCGGCAGAAAGACCGTCCTCGCAGACCCGTCCGAAGGTCCCCTCCCCTCCGTCGCTATCGGCTTGTTGTCGTCGAACCGGATGCGGATGTTACAACTGATGAACGAGTGACACAGCATCTGGCCTTTGCTGATTTCGACAGTTGCGGCTTCAGCGAAACGCGGTCCCTTCCGAAGGCACAGCTGCCCGTATGAGCCCCCGGCATACGGGGTCGGGAATTGCAACTCGTTCGTCGATGTGATGCAGGCCATGGCTCCTGATTTTCCTGACATCTCGTCTTTACTGATGGAATAGGCCCACTGCTCCCCGTTGGTGAGGTCGGACACTGGGGCGGCTGCAAAGCAGACGGTCGGCAGCAGCAGGCAGCATGCGAAAACGGCCTTCGATGGCTTCGGCACGGCAGGCATCTCCTGGTTCATCCCGTTGCTGCCGGAAGGCACAGCCAGAGTAAACCCTGCCCAAATCCCGTAGAGTGGTTCGCACAAAGTACAGTGCAATCCAGCAACGGATGGCTGCCGTGCCCCGGTCTGTAGATCGGAGTGGCCGAGCAGATCCTGGTGGTACAAGTAGGGCTAGCGTGTGCCGCAGCTTCAAAGTGCTGAGCTCGACGCCGCTCGACACCTTGGCGCGCGTTGGCTCGGACCGAGCCGGCTGACGAGGCGCATCCCAGAACAGTGCCCCAAAATTCAGCTGCCTGATTTGGGATTCCCAGAAAGGGTTGGGGTTGCTGGAAGCCAACATCCGGTGTTCCGGGTGGAGGTTTCGAGTGAACCGGAATCCGCCGCATTTGCGGGGTGTCAGACATTCGCCGGGAACTGTGGATTGCACGTGGCTTCAGTCGGGTCAAACGTGCGATGTGAGCGTCGGCATCGCCGTGTCGGGGCGTGACACTTTCCGCGATACCATCACGCGGTGGAGCATCTCGCCCGCCCAGTGGCCGACATGGCCCAACTGCCGTTCCCCAGTGCTCGACACGACCTCCTCTATGTCATCGGTCACATCGGCAATGAAGCACAGCATGCTCGCGACCTCTTCCAAGGATTGGGGAGGCAGTTGCGCGATGAGCGCTGCCACCGACATCTCCAGGACAATGAGGCGGGCTTCAGCCGAGGAAAGGTCGTGATCATCCATGTGTCGGGGCACCTTTGACGTCGTTCACTTTCGTTTCGATAGTGAACGATGGTGGTTCAGGCAGTAGTTGGAGGGCTGTGCTGCGCTTCAGGTAAAAGTGCCAAAGTGGATGCTGGACGCGCAGGCCAAGGCGCCGGGTCGTGTATGACGGCAGAGCCCGATGCATATTCCTGGCTCGCTCCGGTGGCCCGCCACACCACTGGTGGCGGAGCCGGCAGCATCATGGCCGCATTGGCGCGCTGCCTGATTCACTCGGCAGCCGCCGGTGACACACCGCCTGGCGAAGTCCCGCTCATCCAACGCGTCACAACACTGCGGTCGCACCCAAGCTGCGCCGCCAGGGTCGAGGCGGTCCAGCCCAGGAGCGCCATGCAGGCCCGGAGTTGTTGTGATCTCATGGCGGGAGCAGATACTAGGCAGAACCGGGCCAAGGCGAGTTAAGAACCGTTCATTTTGGATGAAGGAGGGGTTCGGGGAGGTGCTCTGCAACCTTGCACCCGAAGAGGCGACACTGGCTGACGGGAAGCAGATGAATACCGACACCCCCAGGCTCCGGTCCCGTTCGGGCCTTCAAACCCTACCCAAACTAGGCGACAAACCCTGCCGGATTGCTGCACTGTACGGCAACCCCGGATTAAGGGTTTTCCGCACATGCTCGTCGGCTACATGCGCGTCTCGTCCGCCGATGACCGGCAGTCGGTGGACCTGCAGCGTGACGCCCTGACCGCCGCCGCCGCTGCTGCCGCGGTGGCCAGGCGGCCGGCGCCTGCGACGACCGGCCCGGGTTGAAGGCGTGCCTCGACGACCTCCGGAAAGGGGACGTGCTCGTGTGGTCTGGAAGCTAGACCGGCTCGGCGGGCTACCTGCGCGCCCGTGCGGGCCGAAGTCAGCCATCGCGGCGTGCCATCATGGCACTGCGGGGAGTGGACGTGACCAACGGCAAGCGTTAGAGCCGTGGGCCTGAACCTGCTATAATCCAAAGATAATAGGGTCTCCATGCTACAACCGCCCGCGACTAGCGTGAGGAGGCCGCCATTCAGTGCAGCCGTTTCAGTTCTGGGGTTGATGCTTTCCCTGTCGCCGGCCGCAACCCTCCAGGCGGCAGAACTCCAGGTCCTTGCGGGCGGGTCCATCACCGCCGTGCTCGGGGAACTCGGTCCGCAGTTCGAGCGCGCGTCTGGCCACAAGCTTGTCATTCACTTCGCCGGCACCCCCGACCTGATTAAGCAAGCCACCTCCGGCGTGCCATTCGACCTCGGCGTCGTCCCGTCCGAGGTGATGAAAGACGCAGCCGCTCGGGCGCGGTTCGCACTTGGTCCCACGACCGACATCGCTCGTGTTGGTTACGGCGTCGCCGTCCAAACCGGCGCTCCCAAACCTGACATCAGCACACCAGATGCGTTGAGGCAGGCGCTGTTGCAGGCACAGTCGATCGCCTTGGTGCCGGAAAGCGCGGCTGGCGCCCAGGTGCTGAGGGTGTTTGAACGCCTTGGCATCTCTGAGGCGATGAAGGCCAAGATCAAGCCGCAGGCTGCCCCGGTGCAGATCGCGCAGGCGGTTGCGAGAGGAGAAGCCGAACTTGGGGTGTTCCTGGTCAACGTGCTGATGGCCCCAGGCGTGGAGGTAGCTGGCCCATTTCCTGCTGAGCTGCAACAGGAACTGGTCTTCACGGCTGCAGTTGCTGCAAACACCGGGGAGGCCGACGCTGCCAAGGCGTTCATCGCATACCTCACGTCTTCCACCGGGGTTGCGGTGATCAAAGCCAAGGGCATGACCCCCGGCTAGGTGCGGCGATCGATCGGGGGCAGACATCTTTGGAACAGGGTAGGGCCGATCCGTCCCAGTAGGGTCTAGACTCGCCCGGGTCTGTGTCTCCAAGACTTGTCAACGATCCATGCAAGACGGGATTTGTGTCTCACGACGCTGTACTGCTGGGGTATACGCATACAGTACTGCTCTCCTGGACATAGCCGTTTCCGCTACTTTGCGGCTGACGTCGCGAATGTTGGGTCGACCCCATCTATGTTCGCCGTAACGCTCTGTGCCACGACGGAAGAAGTACCCTAGCGTCCGCGCCGGATCGGGGCATGACGCCGCAGGGCGGCGGCAAACCGGTCCACGTAGGCGCTGTATGTGAGCGTACCCTCGACCGTCGCCCTGCCTTCGGCGCCGAACTGCTCAGCAAGAGGGCGATCCTCCATCAACTCAGTAAGGGCAGCGCGCAACGTCACAGCATCGCCTGGCGGCACGAGCAGGCCATTGGATCGGTGTTGCAACACATGCTGCGTCGAGCCAATCTCGCTTGCAACAACCGGCCGCCCCATGGCTAGCCCCTCGAATAACGACGTGATGCCGCTTGGGTGATCTACCGGCTTCAGTGGCACGACCACGACCGAAGCCGCAGCATATAAGCGTCGCAGATCGGCACAGGAGAGTCGATTTAGGACCGTAACACGGTCGCGCATGTCATCGGGAATTTCTACTCTGAGGCCAGTCCGCAACACGACGCGATAGGGTGTACCCCGGCAGGCGGCAATGAGCGTTTCGTAATCACGGCCAGCATCGTCTCCGACCGAGAGCACGTATGCATCTGCCTTGCGCGCGGGCTCACATGTCTGAGGGCAGAAGAAATTCTCGTCGATGGCAAAACCTACCATATCCGGCAGCGCTTTCAGCCGGTAGAGCGCCTGGGCCATCCTGACCTGATGCGGTGTTAGTGCTAACACTCCGTCTACGCGCGCCAGAACAAACCTTACGATGCGGTCGCGCTTCGCCCAGCCTAGCCCAGAAATTTCGCGGAGCAGTATCGGCGGTTTGAATCGGAACAGCCGCGCCAGCAACAGAATAATGACAACGTTCGACTCGCCTACGGACACGATGAAATCTGCTTTCCGGTGCCATATCAACACTCGGAGCGCACGAATAGGGTCAAATCCTGCATAGAAGGTTCCCCTCCGAGCCAAGGGATTGAGCGGGAACCGGCTCAAGGGACTGCTTTGGACTGTAAATCCCCGTGCGGTCAATCCGTTACTCAACAAGGGATCAGGGCCATCGCCGCGTTCGCCACCGGCATCTCTCGCATCCATGCGGCCGGAGAGAAATACAATCTTCATATGTGGATGATGTTGCCTATATCATGCAGCGTCAAGTATTCATTTGTTATGAGTTACTGAGTTGTAGATCAAGCAACAAAGGACATTGTTTCTAGAAAATCAGTTGAAGATACCACATCGTTATATAGCAGACGCTAAGGCGCGAGGATTTGGCATCCTGTCACAGATCGCGCACAACAACGCTGACCTCTCGTGAAGGAGGCCCGGTTCATCGGGGTCTGCACGCGCGCGCCGTTCTGGCAGCAGCCAAGGCCCGCGGCGTGCAGCTCGGCAACGCCCAGCTTCGCGCCGGCAGCAGCGATCAGGTCCGGGCCGCGTCTTCCGCCAAAATGGGGCAGAGCCGCGCCCGTGCCGCCGATGTGCTGCCCTTAATCGGCCAGGCCCAGGCAGCCGGCGCTGCACCGGCTCGCCGCCACTCTGACTACCTGGTGGCATCCTGCCGCCCGTCTGGCTCTGGTAACTGGCACGCTGCTAGTGTCCGCCGTGTTCTGGCTGATTGAAAGCTGCTTGTCAGAAATATGTATTTACTAACAAAGAATAACACCGGCATAGTATATGTAAAACGCACCGATATAGGCTGCCGCTGTGAGCAACGATCCCCGCGCCACGCTGACCAGCATCCGATATCTGCTTGGCCTCGCCACCGTCGCTATGCACTGGTGGACCAGGGCTGTTCAACGCTGTTTGGTCGGCTTTACTGGGTCCGCTCTGCCACACA
>CAXTDP010000095.1:0-12157 GCA_964242295.1 uncultured Acetobacteraceae bacterium
GTTCGTTCTTCGGAGACTTTCGAACGCCAAGCGGCGTCCGAAACCCTTCACGAAAGCTGCCCGTCCGCTTTCGGCCAGTCTGCGCCAATCTGGGAATGTCAGCTATCTCAGTATCCCGCCCTGAAGCAGACAGGCTGCTTTCCACCAAAAGCAGACATTCAAACTGAGACACTACCCAGGCGTTGATCTAGGCAGCCAGACGATCCACCAGGGCAAGGCCCAGGCCCTTGCCGTCCAGCAACTCTTGGGCCAGGCCATCGACCACCTGCGAACTGGCCTGGCTTTCATCGACTCCGCCGCGTGTCAGTTCCGAGACCCGCCGCTCGACCTCAGCCAACGCAGTCCCGGCCGGGAAGATGGTCGCCAGCCGTCGCCAAGCCTCGACATGCCCGACTGCCGCATACAGCCGGTCCCGCAGCGCCACGTCCTGCGGCCGGGTGCTTAGCGCCCAAATCTCCCGCGCGCCCAGGGTGTTTACCAGCAGTTGCTCGACCAACCCCGTGGTGAGCGATAGCCGGGCCAGGAACGGTGCCCCGCCGCCCATGTCCAGCCCGCCGGAGCCAGGCCCCTTGAGGCGGTGCCGCACAACCTGCCGGCCCGCTTCGCTCAGGTGGAAGCGCTCACCGGCTTCGATGTTGGTTTCCTCGTTGCCGGCGCCGAGGATGAACACCTCAGTGGCATGGGCAACCAGCCCGTCCGGGAAGTCCCGCAGCATCTGCGATGACATCGAGATGTGGACGCGGTGCTTGCGGCCTTCGCGCCATCCGCGCTTGAGCAGGTCCATCACCCGTTCGGACCCACTGGCGCGGTGGATTTCATCGAGTGCCAGCCGCTTGATGGTCTCGTAAGCTTCAGAAAAACGGGCGCGGTGGTAGGCTCGCATCTTTTGCGGGACATAGGCAACGTAGCCCGGCCGCAGGAACAGGTTACGGCTCAGGATGTGATGCCCCATCACATACATGATTTCGGTTTGGCGGTCGTCCCGTTCGCTGCCCGTGGGGGCGACGTCTTCCAAGTCCAGCACGATCACCCGGGCGGAGCCAGTTTCAAAGACGGTCGGCCGCGACAGGTTGGGAAGCCACTCGATCAGGCTTGTCACATATCGTTGGAACGCCTCAATCAGGCTCTCGCGTGTGTCTATCTCGATCTTGCCGTTTTGATGCTGGATGTGCGGTGCCCGCACAGCTTCGATGAGATCGGCGAGGACCGGCACGGCGTAACGCTGGGCCAGGGTGGCGAGGTGGTATTCGCCGACATCACAGAGGGCAGCCCCTGCAACAGGCTGTCCACCGAGCGCATTATGTGGCCGAACATCATGGGTTCCTTTGCTGGCTTACCCAGCACTTGAGGCATTCGGGATAGACATCGACGCCGTTGCGGAACAGTCGCCCGCGCGACAGCAGCCGCAAGCCATCGACCAGCGCGGCAGCACGGGACACCGCGGACGGCGGCAGGCCCAGCAGGGCCTCGCCAACCAGGCGCGGGGAGCAGGTGCCCATGCTGGCTTGCGCGGCGGACGAGCACGCGGCCAGCTCGCGGTATGCGGCATAGGCGGACCGCAGCGCAGGCGTATCCTGCAAGGGAGGCTCAGCCATGTGGGCAGGTTCGCCATGATCGGCGAAGACGTGGTGAATGCCACGCACGAGATGGTTGAGCGCCGCTTGTGTCAGATGGGGAAGCCAGACAACCAGGTACTCCTGATCGCCGCCGTCCCGCCCGAGGTGCTGGCAGGCATGGCAGGCCGGGCAAGCCGTCGCCAGGTTGTCCAGGCTGTCATCGGCGTGGTCGCCGTTGCAGTGGAAGATTTCAGCCCATGGACCGGTCGGCAATCCGCAGAACCGGCACACATGGCCGTCACGGGCAAGGGCAAGGGACGCCTGCTTTCCCGCTGGGCTGGCAGCATCAAGCCGCCAACTGGCAGCGTTGGCCGTCAGTCCGAGGGGAAGCAGGCGCATTAGCTCAGTTCAGTTGCACTGGGGCGGTGCCGGAACCCGTAATGCTGGGTGCAGCGCCGGTGATGGTCTGTGACGTGAGGCTCAGGACAGTGGGGGCACTGGCACATGCCACCGCCGCCACGAGACAAAGCGCGGCAGCGCCGGGGCTGGAGTTGCCGTTGCGCTTCCCAAGGCCGAACAGGTTAGTGCCGAACGCGATCAGGAAGATCAGCGCCAGCACGTAGAGCACCATGCCGAGGACGGACCCCCAGTTGAGGGCGTCCTGTCCCATTGCCGCAGCGCGGTTGCCCCAGGTGCTGCCAGCCGATTGAGCAAACGCAGAGGTGGCGATAGCTGAACCAAGGACGGAGAGTGCGGCAGCGGACAGCAGTTTGTTGAGATGTGGTTTCAAGGCTTCGCTCCTTTGTATGGGTCGCAAAGCCACTGTCTCCCCGGCGGGTGCGAACGGATCAGCTCGCCTGGATGAAGGCTTGGGCAATCGGCTCGATGTTGAGCAGCACCGCGCCAAGGGCAAAGTGGACTATGGCGTTGAAGAACGGATTGCCCGAGGCGCGGCCGATCTGGCGCAGCTTCATCAGCCCATACAGGATGGAGAGCGCGCCGAACGCCTGGATTGCCGGCTTGAGCAGGCCGACCACGGCCAAGATGGAGTCACTGAGCGTCCCGGCGCCGATATTGGCGGAGGTGTAGGACAGCAAGCCGCCGCTGAGCGAGGCGCGGGCCGATCCGCCGATGGTGGCACTGAACAGGTTCAGCACGGTAGGGAATGACAGTAGCAGGCTCGCCACGATGAACGTGGCACCCACCAGCATGTAATAGCCCACGCCGTGCCGAGGGTCCTTGCCCCCATTGTAGAGCGCGACGGCGCCCGAGATCGTCAGCACCAGCGCCGCCACGTAGCAGAACGCCGGCATCAGGAAGAACAGCGCGTTGGCGATGTCGGTTGAGAGGTTGAGGAGGTATTGCACGGCTATTCCCCGCCGCGGACGAACCCATGCTCCGCCTTCACGACCCATAGCCGGCCGTCCTGGTAGATGCGTTCGACCTTGCCCAACCGGTCATCTATTGCGTCACCCACCCGCACGACCTTGATGGGGCCGCTCCCAGTTGGCGCAAGCACGGCCATGCGAGGGGAACCGCCCTGGACGCGCCAGGCATCAAGCTGCGGCGCGACGGCCAGGGCGACACGGGGAGCGACAGGAGCAGCCCCCATGTCGGCGGCCGGCATGGGTGCTCGCAGCACGGACACCGCTTCCGACGCCTCCCGGAACCGCACTCGGCGTTCCAGGTCTTCCAGCCGGCTATCAAAGTTGGATGACAGCGTTTTCACCTGATCCCGTAGTGCCGCGTTGTCTTCGCGGCTGGTCCGCAGTTCAGCAGCAATCGCGGTGACAAGCCCCAGCAACGACACCTCTTGCGTCGTGCTGGTCGGCGCCGGGACAAGCTGCAGGATCGTCGCCGCCGGATCCGCAGGCGGCGTGGCCGGTGCAACAGGCGCTGGGGCTGGCGTGGGATTGGGCGGCGCTGCGGTAGGTGCAACCGATGCGGAAGGTGCGGCCGATGTTGGAGCCGGAGGAGGAACCGCCGCGCGTGGCCCTGCAATTTCGTCCATGAAGGAAGAAGTAGACCGGGCCACAGGTGTAGCAGCAGCAACATCGGGCGAGAGTGCGGGGGCAGATGCCATCCGCGATGGCTGCACCGGAGCAGGCAGCCGGATGCTTGAAAACTCAACCGGCTTGCCTGCCACGAGCTTCGGCAGGACGAACGCGCCGCCAGCGGCCAGCAGGATGCCGCCGCTCAGCAGGGCAAGCCGCAAAGGCGTGAACCGGCGTGGTTGCGGTGCCACTGCGGCAGGGTCCGGCGGCCCCTCGTTGGGAAGGCTGACGGACGGGTAAGTGCTAGATGCGATCACGGCGAGACTCCCAATGGCCTCGCCTAGCATCCCGTGATCGGGTGCGAACCGTGCTAGGGTGCGTCGCTCCCTTCCTTGTCCACCACATCCTTGAGAAACATGACGCCGACCGGAACGCCGGCATCAAGCTTCACCGTTGGACCCTTCGGCGCCATCTCGTTCAGCACGCCTTGCAGGTTGTTGCCGGCAGCGCCGATGCCCACGGCGCCAATCTGCGTAGGGTTGAGGTTCCGATACACGCTGGTGTTGCCGTAGAGCGAATTGCTCTGCGTCGATCCACTCAGGGCCACCGCCTGGCCGACGCCCGAAGCTATGGCCGCCAGCGAAGGATAGAGCAGCCGCGCGCCGTAGTGGTGATCCACGCTTGATGCCACGGCAGTTTCCCGTGTCTCGGGTGACACCAGCACGGCATCCACGGGCAGCGTCTTGCCCTGCCAGTTCAGTTGCGTGAGGCTCACCCCCATCAGGTCGCCGCGCCGTTGCGCCGTCCCCAGCAGCCGCGCATGGTTGAGCGGACCGCCGGTCATCTCGACAATCACCTGCCCCCCGTTGCCGTCCGGCCCGGTTTCGGTCGCGACGATCGTCTGCGCCATCGACCAGCGCAGTGCCGGCATCAGGACCCGACCCCGTGCGGGGCCTGCCGCCGGCGTGCCGCCTTGGGCCGCCCGATATGATGCCTCTCGCGCCTCGGTTTCCTTCTTCAAATCCTCACGCTTCTTGGCGATCATGTCCGGCGTTTCATCAATGCCCATGGCCGATGCCTTCGGCGCCATGCCGGCAATCAGGGCGCCCATCAGCGCTGCATAGGCCAGGTCGCCTTGCCGTTCCGCGGGGGTGAGTTCGCGCGGCGCCTCGGTGTGCTGGGCCGGCGTGACAACCGGGATCGGATTGGACTGGTAGGCCAACACCGGGGCAGCAGGCTTTGTGGGAACCAAGGGGTCGGGCAGGCGCGGTGTGGACAGGGCGGCGGCAGTCTTCAGGCTGGGCATGTAGCTTTGCTGCTGTTGCGCCGCCACCTGGGCGCGGTTCTGGGCATCCTCCATCGCCAGCCGGCGCAGTTGGGCAACCTTGGTACAAACACCGGCATGATGCAGATGGCAGACGCCGGGTTTTTCGGAGTGGGCGCCTACTACATGGAACTGGCCCGGCTGAACGGGTTTTCGCTTTCCCTGGTCGGAGCCATGCCGCAGGTAAGCGCTCCTAGCTATCAGGGCCTCGGTTATTACCTATCCGCTGACCTCGCACCCCTGGTTCACGCCGTCCAGGCATTCCAGGGCAACCTGGACGCCTACATTGCCACCAGCGACCCGCTGAACGCGCCAGGCGGCGGGGCGGAGGTGTTCGCGGGCGCTGCACCCCAGGCGGCAGGGGCGGGCGTCATTGAGACGGTGCTGCGCAAGCTGGACTTTAGCGAGAGTCTGCTGCGGCTGTTCGTGAACAACCTCGCACCCGCGCAGACGAATTGGAGCGACCCATTCAGCGCGCTCATGCGGCTGGGCAACGACATGGCTTCGCTGGCCCTGATCGCGCTGGGAACGGCAGCGGCGCTATCCTCGACGCCGGTTGCCGCGGGCGTGACCGCCTTCAACGTCCTGACCCTCAACTTCGCCGGGGCTGCGGCGACCCTGACCGCGTCCGCATTGATGAGCTTCTTGGCGCAGCCGATCTTCTATGCGCTCATGGCGTTGTTGATCCCCGGCCTGATCCTGGCCTTCGTGGTGCCGATGGTACCGGTCATCATGTGGACGGTGGGCATCCTTGGCTTCATCATCCGCGTGTTCGAGGCCATCATCGCAGCGCCGCTATGGCTGCTGGCGCACGTCACCATGGATGGCACGGGCCTGCATGGGCGAGGCATCCGGGGGTGGGGCAACCTGCTGTCCTTGTTTCTGACTCCGGCCTTGATGGTGATCGGGATGTTCGGCAGCTACTGGGCCTTCACCTTCATCTCCCGGCTGATCTTCCTGACGTTCACGATCGCGGCCGGCTTCACGCTGGCGCAGGGGTGGCTGGTCGCCAACATGGCCGGCATGCTGGTCCTGTTCAGCATGTTCGTGTTGCTGCACATCGTGACCGAAATTCAGTGCTTCCGGCTTATCACGCTGGTAAGCGTGCACGTCCCGTCATGGTTGGGCATCGACAGCACCGACCGGGTAGACACCCAGGCACTAACCCAGGAGGCGGGCATGGTTGGCATGGGGGCGACGCTGGCGGCGATCCGGTCAGGTGCCACGACAACGGGCGAGAGGATGGGCCTCGGCAAGCCAAACAACGGGCAAAATGGCGCGCTGCCGGCGCCAGCCAAGCAGCTCGGCATGGACAGGGCCGTTGCAGCGGCGACGGATACCGGCCCAGTATCACGCGGCGCGCAGTCTGGAGGAGAGGAAGCATAAGTGGTCAGTCTCGCAACCGCCTACTGGATGGGCCGATCAGCGGCCGATAGTGCTCGCGACCATCAGCGGATGTGGAACCTTGCCGCGCGGGCGACGGGATGGCAGCAGGCGCCCGTGGATGACAGGGCAGCGCTACTCAACCAAGTAGCGCACCTCCAGGCGCAGTTGCAGCAGGCGCTGGCGGAACAGGACGGGCTGCGAGCGCAGTGCAATGCGAACTATCATGCATGGGCTGCAGAGAGGAGCTTGCGAGAGACGGCAGAGTTCAAGCTGAACCTCGCTAGGCGTGAGCTGGATGAGAACCACCCCATCAACTGGGGCCTACCGCCCTAGCAGAACCAGCATTCGCACCCGCAGCCGTGACAGTCCGCAGACCCCAACAGGAGTCCACGGATGCGCGCTTTCATTCTGCTTTTCGGCTTGGCCGCATGCTCAGGCGGAGGCAATCTATCGGCGGCTGGCGATCAGCATGGGCCAACGCCGTCGCCGATCCGCAACCCCTACTTTGACCCGCAAGCCCGGCCGGGCGACGTGCCGGTCACATGGGTTCCGCCCGTGTTCGATGTCCGGGGCACTATCGTGCATCCGACAGACCCCAAGGTGGAGCAGGGCATCCCAGACTATGGGCACGCGCCATGGTTGGGCGGCAACGGTCCCGACCGCCCAGGAGGCACGTTCTAGTCTAGGCGCGCTTGTAGCCAAGGAACGCGCGCCACAACGCTTCAGCGCGGGCCTTGGCAATCAGGACGTTGGGAGCAGCACCGCCAACCAAGGTGTCCCCCCAATTTTCCCCGGAATAGACCGACCAGCTCACCCGCGGCATCTGAGGCGGCTCATTCGCCAGGAACTCCTCGCTCACCTCGATGACGAGCAGCATGTAATCGCCGACAATCGCGCGGTAGCCTTGTTCGTCGTAGTCATCATAGGCCAGCCGCTCAGGCAACCATACGATGTCAGTATGCGTGACGGGCCGTGAAGGCTCCCGTTCCTCGACCGCCCGCAGGGCTTTCAGAAATCCCTGCCCAGAACCGTCATCCGGGCGGGCCTTCGGACGCATCAGGATGGCAACCAACTGTCCTGCGTTCGGAAGAACTCACTGAACGGCGCCAGTCGCCCGGTGCGTAGGTTCCAGTTGCGCCACAGTTCCACGAACGCCAGGATAGCAAAGGACAAGACCGCCATAAGCCACGCTACCACATAGAGAAGGGATGCATACTCGACGGGCTGGCTTACGACTTTCCAGACCCAGAGGCCAGTAAGTAGAACGCAGAACGACCCATAGATGCAGGCCCTTTGTGCGGCCTTTCTGCGCTGCCGCAGGAGGATCAGGCGCAGCTCGTTGGCGGTGACGCTGGAGAGCGCCAGATAGGTAGCCTGGGGCTGGATACCCTGCAGCAGGGCATCGGCGGCGGCAGCGCGATGAACCGCCGCACTGGCCTCAAAGTCGATCTGGTAATCCGCGTCCACCACGAAGTGCCCGGCCAGGCGCGGGGCTTGCTGGACCGCACCGGCCATGCCCTGGATGCTGCCCCATTGCCGTTTGATTTCCGGCAGATTGGCCGGCGCCATCAGGTAGCCGCCCGCCTTCCGGAAGGGTGACAGGATACCCACGGCCTAGCCCCCGATCACGGCCAGCAGCCCGTTCAGATCGGCAGGCGCTCCCTCCAGGCGCCCATCCGTGCCGTCCGGCTTGGCCCATAGGAACGTCGGCGTGCCGCGAAGGCCGATGGCCTTGGCCGCCGCACTGTTGCGCCGGAGCGCGGCGCGGGCGTCCACCGGCTGCGGCGTGGCCGGGTCCTGCCCCGCCCAGGTCCGCCAGTCCGCCAGCCAGCGCGGCGCCATGTCCTCGCGCGGTGCGACCGAGAGCATGGCAAGCGCGGCCGGGGTGCTGTGCCCACCGGTTTCCTCATCGGTAACGGCGACCGGCACGACAGCGACCTGCAACCGTCCCGCGTCAATCGCCGGCTTGAGCAGGGTCATTGCGCGCAAGGAGAAGCTGCACAGCGGGTCCATAAACATGTACACCCGTGGCGCACCATCACGCCCCCATAGACCGTAGGCTGCGGCTGCGGCTGTCTTCACGGCTGACCCGTCTACCAGCGCCGCATCGTCGCGGATGTCGATCGCGGGGATGACTCCAGGAATGGCGCTTGTCTGCGCCAGCGTCAGGTTCTCGCCACCCGGACCTTGAGCAATGCCGCGGATCACGGCAGCGCCGTGCTGCGGCACGTAGAACACCTGGAACGCCGAGCCGTTCACGGCAAAGGCAGTGCGCAGCCCCTCCAGCTCAGGCGGCGTGGGCAGCTCGTAAACCTTGGCGCCCGCGTTGGTGACGTTCCGCAGCGCCGGGAAGCGCGCCACATCCGCGGGCGGGAACTCGACCAGGCCGCGGGCGGGATTCTGATCGGGGGGCGCCGCTACGACGTTGGCCGGCGAGGACGGCTGGGCCGGAACGGAGCCGGTTGCCGGAGCAAGGCTGCATTGGCTTTGCGCGATAGCGGCAACCGGAGCCAGCAGCAAGGCAGCCGCGAGCGAGGCCGCAGGGATGGGGCGGGGCATGGTATCTCCTAACTTGGCGTGAGGACGCGCTGGTTTGCGGCGGCGCCGAGGCGGGCCGCATAGTTGGCGTTGAGCTGCCCAACCGTGGTGCTGGCCGGCAGGTTGTTGTTGCTGAGGTAACTGGCCGGCACGATGTGCGACAGCGGTTCGTCATCGGACGCTGTTGCGATCTTCGCACCGTAATTGGGACCGAAGACGTAGCCGGCGTAAGTCTGCGCCACGGTGGCTGGTTGGTTCGTGGCGGCCGACACTGCCGCAGCCGTGTCCTTGATGATGTAGCTCGCTTCAACAGCTTGGGCTTGCGGATTGGTGATGTCTGCAGCGGTGTAGCCCAGGCCATATTTCTGGCTGGTGCCGACAAAGGTTGGCGTGACGATTTGCCAAGGCCCGGTAGCGGAGGAGGTGCCGTTGGCCGTGCCGACGTTCTGGAACTTGCTTTCCGCCTGGCCGATGGCTGCGACCGCTTCGGCATTAACCCCGGTTTGGGCCGCCGTGCTGGCGGCAGTGGCGCCGTAAGAGGTGGAAAGCATAGCCGTCATCGCCGACGTCTGCCCGCCGTCACCGGGTGCGACCGAGGTATCCACCCCAGCGCCGCCGGCAGATGTCGTGCCATCGCTGCCCATCGCGGTTGTTTGGCCAGTCTGGGACGAGGCGGCAGCGGGACCGGCATACCCGCCTACACCACGTTCCTGAAACCCCGGCTGGATGCGTTCGGGCTGATCGGAGACAGTTGCCAGGCTGGGATTGCTGAGCTGTCCGTAGGCCGCCGGGGCGCAAAGCAGCACCGCAGCCAGGCCCACACCCGATAGGGTCCGCACCATTAGTAGCTGAACACAACTCGGCCAGCCGTGGTGAACGCAACGGTACATGGAGCGCCGGGTGTCATGGCCGACCGGTATGGGATCAGAAGCGCCTTTGAGACATAGCCGATGCTGCTGCTGGTGAACGGCACGATCTCAGCATAGCCGGCCATGGTGTTCATCGACGCGGCGACGATGTCCGTGGTGCGCCCGATCACTGGGGCGTCTGGACGGGGTGCTGCCAAGATCGGCGACCACGCCGGAACGCTCATGCAGACGAGAAGCCGCCGCGGTTGAACAAGCACCTGGCGCGGCGCAGGAGGAAGGGTGATCGGCTTGCCCGGCACCTTCGCCGCGTTGCGCTCCTCCGCCATGCGATCAAGAAAGCCGGGGTCAAAGGTTTGCGCGCGACACGGCGCAAGGATGGCGATCCCGAGGACGGCGGCGGCGCCCATGCCGGTGATCGTGAGAGGCATCATGTCCAGGCTCCTTTGGTTGGAGCCGTGACCGTGGCCTCGACGGGTGCGAACGGATAGCCGACAATCGGTCCCGCCGGGCAAAAAGGAACCGTGCCAAAGCATGATGCCGTCTGACGCCCAGGCAACGCCCACCCTTCGCCAGCAGATCGACAGCCTACCTGCCTACATCGTGAGCGCCTGGCGTAACCGCTATGCCAATGAAGGCACAGACCTAGAAGCTCGCTCGATCATTGACCGGGCAGCAAATGACATCCGCAACAAGGGAGAGATGCCGGACGCACTAGCGGTCTGGATACGCCTTGCGGACGCGGCTGGCCGAATGCGTGATGTCTCGCCTGCCCACTTAGCTGCCGCTGCCCTTGCGGGGCTGGCGGCCGGCGTTCGCACGCAGGGATTTTTTGAGGCGCCCAGCGAAGCCGATCCCACGCCTTGATGGAGTAGGGCCGAAACGGCAAAGGGCGGCCCGAAGGACCGCCCCGTCACCAGAGTCCACGCCTTGCGGCCTAGCTCGACGTCCGACCTAGATCCTGCCGCGCCGCCGATGCGTCCGCCGGCACCTCCACCCCCATTTGCTCCACGCGCAGGATGAAAACGTCCAGCTCAGCATCCGGCAGGGCACGGGCGAGGACGAGCACTCTGCACGCCGGCGGGTCGCCGGCCAGCACCTTCGCTAGCCAGGCGTGATCGGCGTCGGACGCGGTGTCCGTGTCGCCCATCACGCCACTCTCCCCACACATGAAGGCGCAACGCGATCAACGAGGTAGAAGCCCGCCCCGAACTCCTCCGCAGTCACGCCCTGCGTTTTGGCCAGGAACCGGATCGCGCGCTCTGCAGCGTGCATGGCCATAGTCGCCATGTCGCCCGCATCATCAGAGGCGCTGTCCGTGTCCAGATTGCCAGCCGCTATCATCATGACCACCATCGCCTCCGTGATTGTTGAAGGGGTGGCGTCCAAGATTGTCCGTTCGTGTGCCCAGGTCTGCGCCCAGATTGCCTCCACCGCCCACCGATCGGCGCCCGCCACGTCCGCCTGATCGTATTGCCGGTTGAGCGCCGCAATCTGGCGGCCGGCGTCCAGGATGGGCGAGGACGGCGCGACACTAGCAGCGCCGGACAGCGCCAGGACGGCGGGCGCTGAGGCGGTCAGCAGCTCGCGACGGTTCATGCCCCGACACTCCCGCGCGCGTCTAGGATGACGTTGATCTGATCTATCAGGCGGAGCAGCTGCAGTTGCTTCGCCCTGTCCGACTTCCCCGCCGAGGCAACAACGCGGGGCGCCGCCTTGCGCCGGAACGGGATGACGTTGTTTAGCACCGCAGGTTGGTGTTCGCCGGCCTTCGCGGATGTAGTAGAGAGGGTAACGACCTTGGACATGGTGGTGGATCGCCTTGTGTTGGGTCAGGCGCAAGCGGGGAGGGACACCCCGTTTGCGCCGCCTTAGACACCGGGAAGCCGCCCGGCACGGATGGCGTCAGACCGCAGGCGTAGAGCCTGCCTCCGGCGCAATGGGGGCGGAAAGGCGTGCCAGGGTCGCCATACGGGCTGACCACACGGCGACACCCTCAGTAGCGCGGGCGAGGTCCACAGGCGTCTCCGCTTGGTCCTGCATGGCCTGCCAGTGCCGCAGGCTGAATCGGGCGTGCGCAGCGACGTCAAACACCGGCACCAGCGGATGGTTTTCTGGGTGCGTCCAGCCCGAGGCGCACGACCTGCACACGCCTGACGCGCGCTCAGCATCCGAAAACAGCGGGATGTCGCAGGCGCGCGTGGTCCATTCCTGGCCGGCAGGCGTCATAGCGCCCGTAGTCAGGTTCAGCGTGGAATGGCGCACAAGCACGCGGCGCAGAGTGTGGCAGGAGGTATGCGGCGACACACGGGCTGGAACGGCAGTTGGCAAAGGCGGAAGTTGCGCCTTTGCCTGCTCGGCTGATGCGTCCGACGCAGACGCCGCTGGGATCTGGATGTAGTCATTCAGGTGTTCGGCCAGGCCACCCGTAATCCGGCGCCCCTTCAACGGCGCGCAGGTGCGGAACTTGACCGGAATCGCCCACTGCCGAGC
>CAXTDP010000096.1:0-12048 GCA_964242295.1 uncultured Acetobacteraceae bacterium
AAGTCGCTGCGGATGGCGATTTCCAGGTTGAAGCGGACGGTGGCACGGCCGTGGTTGGTGATGGCGTAGCATTCGTGCATCCCGCCATCCACGGCCCGGCTGAGCACCAGGGTCAGCGACCGCTCCGGCACATCCCCGCCTTCGCTGGGGAAGGCGCGGTTGGTCAGGAAGATGCGGGCGGCGTAGTAGGCCGGGGCGCCGCTGTTCAGCAGATCCCAGAACTGCCCGTTGGCATACAGCGCATAGGCGCTGATCAGCCGCGTATCGTAAAAATATAGCCCTTTGTCGGAAGGCCAGGACACCTGGCCGTCCGGTTCGGTGATGAGGACCGTGTGCCCCTGGTGGATGGCGACCTGGGCGGGGCCGACCTTGATCTCCAGGGGCAATAGCCGTGCCTTAGCCGGCGGGCTGGAAGGTCAAGGCAACGCCGTTCATGCAATAGCGCAGCCCGGTGGGCGCGGGTCCATCCGGGAACACGTGGCCGCCGTGGCTGCCGCAGTTGCTGCAATGCACCTCGGTGCGGACCATGCCCCAGGCGCGGTCCTCGGTGGTGCCCACGGCATCGCGGGTGACCGGCTGGAAGAAGCTGGGCCAGCCGGTGCCGGACTCGAACTTGGCCGAGGTGTCGAACAGGACCTGGCCGCAGCCGGCGCAGGCGTAGGTGCCGGCGCGCTTCTCGGCATTCAGGGGGCTGGTGCAGGCGCGTTCGGTGCCGTGGCCGCGCATGACCTTGAACTGCTCGGGCGTCAGCGTCTGCTGCCATTCGGCGTCGGTGCGGGTGAAGGCATAGGTTTCGGCGGGCTTGGTCTTGGTGGCGAACAGAGACATGGGATCCTCCGAGGTGTGCTGGACGACGATATGGGTGCATCGGCGGCGGGCGCCAAGCGCGGCGCCCCCGTCCCACCGTGCCGCAAGGGTTGCCGCCAGCCGGCAGCCCTCGCCGAAGAAGGTCAATGTCCTAGGCGCCGCGCAATTGGAGGCGAGGAGTTCCGTATAACCCTCAAACCTCGTCCGGTCCGCCGCTGCAACCGCTGCATTGCCGTCGAAAGCCGTATTCCCGGTGTTGGGATTCAGGGATCGCCCGCAGCCCTGGAGCCTCGCGTCGCCGCGCCGATCACCGTTGCTGGATGTGTCGTCACAGGAAAAGATTGATGCAACATCAACTATCATTTTCTTGCTGGTCGCTTTATGGTTGCAAGGAGGTAGCCGATTTCACGGGCATAGCCGAATGGCGAGCAGAATGGACCGTCTTTCCCTCGACCACCGCTTTCCCTCCGACCTCACCGCAGGATTGACGGACCGGCTTGTGGAGGCGTTGGCAGACGGCGACTCGGTGCTGCTGACTGGGTTTGCCGATCCCTATCCCCTGTTTGCTGCCGCAGCCCGGCATCCCCGGCTTTTGCGGGCCACGGTGTTCCAGGTAGGCCCGCCACTCGATTTGATTTCGGTATTGCGTCAGGTGACCGCCGATGCCGGCCTCAAGGATGCCACGCTCGAACAGGGCTTCAGCTCCCTTGTGTCGCCCAGCGCTAAGTGTGAGCGCGTCGTCCTGTTCGTGGCAGAGGCTCATCTGCTGCCGCACGCGACCATGCGCTACATCGAGTTCGCGCTCCATGCCGGGCCGCATTTGACGGTCGTTCTGGCCGGGCAGAACGGGCTTCTGGATATGCTTGCACTCGATGGCTTTGCCGGGCTGCGCAACCGCATACCGGTCCACCTCGTGCTGCCTGATGCCGGCGTAGCGCACAGAGATTTTCCTCTCGCGGCCACGGTGCCTAGCGCCTCCAACCTTGCCCTTACCTATAAGATGACACCGCCCCGCTTGCTGGCCGCCGCCGCCGCCGCAAGCCTGGTGGTCGTCGGCATGATGTCCTTCTCGTTCCCTGCGCCCCCAGCCACGGCCGTGTTGGCTGGGCCTGGTGCAGCACCGTCCGCCGCGGCCGTTGAACCAGCACCGGGACCGGCCAGCGCTCAGCCGGCCCCGGTGGCGGTTGCAGGTTCGCTTCCTGCGCCGGACACCAGCGCCACTATAGCGCAGCAGGCGCCAGCCGCAGCACCGCGCCCCAGCCCGGCAACCGAAGTCGAACCTACCCTCGCCACCAAAGCGCCCGCAGCAGCCGGCGCGGCGACAGTCAATGTTTCCGGCGTCCCGCGCGTGTCCGTGCCCGTGTCCACTCCGGAGGTGACAGCTTCCCCGCTTGAAGCGCCAAGCCATGCCGATGCTGGTGGGTTCGCCGGTGCGCCGGCTCAGCCCCAGACGGCGCAGGCCAGAACGCCTGGCCCTTTGCCGGGGTCCACGCCCGAGTCTGATCCGGAGGTCGCGGAAGCTCCGGCGGCTTCCGAGTTGCACCCGGCGATGCCATCCGAACCGCCTGCCGCCATTCCAGGCCAGGTTGATGTTCCAGACCCCGAGATGATCGCCGTGCCTGCCGCAGAACCGGAAACTAGGCCGGACAATGCGGCCAACACGGCCGCCGTACCGCCGCCGACCACGTAACTCACGGTGCCGATGCCTGCGGCCCGGCAGGCCCCGGGCCTATGTCTGGCCAGGCGTCATTGCACCGTCCGCCAGCCGCCGGTGACATCCCGCATGAAGTCGCGGACGGTTGCGTTGATGAACTCCAGGTCCTCCGCCCTGAAGCCCGGTGACGCCGCAACGTGGCCCTGCACCGAGGGGATCGCGACGTAGCGCCCGGCCGGGATGGCGCGGGCGGCCTCGATGGCTTCCTCGACCGGGTTATACAGGTCCAGCGTGCCGGTCATCAGCAGCGCCTTGGCCTTCACCGTGGCGAGCGCGCGCAGGGGATCGCCGCCGAACGCCGGATGCCCGTCCACCGGCGTGTCGCCGACGTTGTGCCGGTCATAGGCCCAGGTCTGGGCAATCCAGTCGTTGGCGTCGAAACCGGAGCGCAGCACGGCGGCCTCCTGCGCCTCGATCCAGGGCAGCACGTCCATCGGCGTCTTGAACTGCTGGCGCATCGCCTCCGGCGTGCGAGTGGCGAGCACCTGCAGCACGTCGGCGCGCAGCCGCCAGCCGCCCACCGGCTGTTCCGTGTATTTGCCGTCCTTGAACGCGGGGTCGAGCATGAGGCCGCGCCGGGTCGCGTGGTTGACGGCGATAGACCAGGCGGAGGTGCGGGCCATCGGGGTCAGCGCCACCAGGGCGTCCATCATGCCGGGATGGCTCACGCCCCATTGCAGCGCCTGCATCCCGCCCATCGAGGCGCCGGCGACGGCGACCAGGTGCTTGATGCCGAGGTGGTCCAGCAGCCGGCGCTGGCTTTCCACCATGTCGCGTAGGGTGAAGTGCGGAAAGGCTGGGCCGTGCTGCGCCGTGCTGTTGCTGGGCGAGGTGGTGATGCCATTGCCGATGGCATTGGTGCGGATGACAAACAGATGGTCGGTGTCCAGCCCCTTGCCCGGCCCGATCAGGTAGTCGATCCGGTGGTGGTTGCCGCCGATGGCCGTCACCATGAGCACCGCATTGGACTTGGCGGGGTTCAGCGTGCCGGCGGTCATGTAGGCGATGCTGAAGTCGTGGATGACCTCGCCGCTTTCGAGCGGCAGGTCGCCGATGGCGTAGGTTTCGAGGCCCGGCTCGGCGCCCGGCTGGGCCGGAGCTTGGGCCTGGGCTGGAACCATCGGGATCAGCAGCGTCAGCAGCGCCGCCGCCCAGGTCAACCGTGTCATGCCCGTTCCCGCCCTTGTTCGTTGGCTGGGACGCTAGAGGCTGCGGCCGGACCCCGTCAACGCCGGGTCAAGGGGCAGCCTTGCGGTCCCAGCCGTTGCGAACAAGCTGGGCCACGGCAATCAGGGCGTCCTGCGGCACCCGGCCCGTCACAGGCATTCCAAAGCAGGGCGTCAAAGGAGCCCCGTCGAGAACCACGGCACTGCCGCCACCAGGATCAGCCCCAGCAGCAGCGCCCCGAGATAAGGCCAGATCCGCCGCATCGCCGCGTCCGGGCTGACCCGGCCGATGGCGCAGGCCGCGTAGTATCCCACCCCGAATGGCGGCGCGAACAGCCCCACCCCCATCGCCAGCACCACCACCATCGCATAGTGCACCTCGTTGATCCCCAGCGCCCGTGCGATGGGGAACAGCAGCGGGCCGAACAGCACGATGGCCGGGATGCCCTCCAGGACGCTGCCCAGCACGATGAAGGCCACGACCGAGATCGCCATGAACCCACCGCCGCCGCCGGGCACTCCGGCCATCGCGGCGGCCAGGGCGCGGGAAAAGCCGGATTGCGTCAGCGCCCAGGCCATGCCGGTCGCGGTGCCGATGATCAGCAGGATCGCACCCGACAGGCAGGCCGTTTCCACCAGCATGGGATACAGCCGGCCCCAGTCGAACCGGCGGTAGATCAGCAGCCCCGCCGCGGCGGAGTAGGCGATGCCGATGGTGCTGACCTCGGTGGCCGTTGCCACCCCCTCCACGACGGCGGCGCGGATCAGGAACGGCAGCACCAGCGCCGGCAGCGCTATCAGCAGCGCACGCCCGACCTGCCGGGCCGTCGCCCGCCGCACCAGGGACACGTCATCGTCCCGCGACCGCCACCAGGCCACGACGCCCAGCGCCGCCGCCAGCACCAGCGCCGGGATCAGACCGCCGGTGAACAGGCCGGCGATGCTCACCCCCGTCACCGATCCGATGGTGATCAGCACCAGGGAGGGCGGGATCGTCTCGCTCATGGCGCCGGACGCCGACAGCAGCGACACCAGCTCGCCCTCGTTGGCGCCGCGGCGCTTCATCTCCGGGAACAGCACCGGGGCGACGGCGGCCATGTCGGCGGCCTTGGAGCCGGAGATGCCGCTGACGAGATACATCGCCCCCAGCAGCACGTAGGACAGCCCGCCCTTCACGTGGCCCAGCAGGCTCGCGAGGAACTCGACCATCGCCAGCGCCATGCCGGTCATCTCGATCAGCAGGCCCAGGAACACGAACAGCGGCACGGCGAGCAGGATCAGGGCGCTCATGCCCTCGTCCATGCGGGACACCACGACCGTAAGCGGCGTGCTGGTCGTGGTTGCGAGGTAGGCCAGCGTCGCCAGGCCGAAGCTGAAGCCGATCGGCACACCCAGCAGCACGCCCGCACCGAGCAGCAGCACGAAGAACAGCAGCAGGTTCCAGTTGCCCGCACCCTTCAGCGCCGGGCCGAGAAGATACAGCCCGGCGCCCAGCACCAGCAGCCCGGCCGCCACCAGCAGCACATCGGCCGCCCGCTCCCGCAGCAGGTGCAGCAGGCAGGATGCCAGCATCAGCGCGACGCCGACCGGGATCGCCCCGGCGCGGAACATGTTGGACCAGCCCAGCGCGGGGGTCTCGATGTACCACTCGTCGGACGCATACTCGATGGCGGGCTGCAGGATCAGCAGCAGGAACAGCGCGGACGCGCCGACCGCCAGGCCTTCCGCCCGTCCCCGCCAGCGTGGCGCCATGCCGGCCACCACGGCAGTCAACCGCATGTGCTGGCCGCGCTGCAGCGCGATCACCGCGCCCAGCATCGCCAGCCATAGGAACAGGATGCTCGCCAGCTCGTCCGTCCAGACGATGGGGCGGTGGAACACGAAGCGCGCGACGACGCCCAGGAGCAGGATGCCGATCTCCGCCGCCGCCAGCAGCGCCGCGGATGCCTCGACCAGGTGGCCGAGGGCGCGCTCCGCCGTGCCGGCCCAGCCCGTCGTCGCCGGCCGGGCATCCACGGCGAGGCTCATGCCCCAGCCTTCACAACGCAGTCTTCATAGCGCGGCCTTCAAGACAAGCTGCCGACCTGGCTTTCCAGAATGCCCCAGGCTTCCGGGCCATACTTGGCCTGCCAATCCCGGAAGAACCCGGCGCGCTTCAGCGTGTCGCGGAATGGCGCGGGGTCCAGGTCGTTGAACGCCAGGCCGCTCGCTTGCAGCTTGCCGCGCAGCCCGGCGTTCAGCGCGGCCACGTCCGCCCGCTCGTCCATCGCCGACTTGTTCAGCTCCCGCGCCACGGCGTCCTGCGCCGCCGGCGGCAGCTTGTCCCAGGCGCGGCGGTTGGCCAGGAACCAGTAGCCGTCCCACATGTGGTTGGTCATCGAGCAGTATTTCTGCACCTCGTAGAACTTCGCCGTCTCGATCACCGCCAGCGGGTTCTCCTGCCCGTCCACGATGCGGGTCTGCAGGGCGGAGTAGGTTTCGCTGATGTTGATGCTGGCCGGCGAGGCGCCCAGCGCGCTGAACATGCTGGTCCACAAGGGGCTGACCGGCACGCGCAGCTTCACGCCGCGGAAGTCCTCGGGGGCGGTGATCGGCTTGGTGCTGGTGGTGGTTTGGCGGTAGCCGTTGTCCCAGATGCGCTCCATCGCCAGCAGGCCGCGCTTGCCGATCTCCCCGCGCACGTAGGCGCCGAGCTTGCCGTCCATCGCCGCCCAAACCTGGTCGTAGTCCTTGAAAGCGAAGCCGACGCCGTTGATGCTCGCCGGCGGCACCAGCGTGGACAGGATCAGCCCGGACATGGTGAAGAACTCGACGGCGCCGGAGCGGAGCTGGCTCAGCACGTCGGTGTCGGAGCCGAGCTGGTTGTTGGGGAATACGTTGACCTCGACCCGACCGTCCGTCGCCTGCTTGATGCGTGCAGCGGCCTCCAGCCCGCGCACGTTCAGCGGGTGCGTCGCCGGCAGATTGTTGGCGAACTTGTAGGTGAACTCGGCGGCACCGGCCGGGCGGGTGCGTATGGCGACCAGCGGCAGGGCCGCGGCGCCGGCCAGCAGGCAGCGGCGGGGCAGGTTGGGCATGGGGCGTCCTCCGTTCGTTGCCCATGCGGGTAACGCAGTTGCCCCGGCGTGGGAAGCCCGGCTTGCATCGGGGGACGGGAGGCCCGATTTTCGCTGACGACACGCAGGAGGATAGGACGCCATGGACACGTGCATCGTCGGCTGGGCGCACAGCCCCTTCGGCAAGCTGGAGGACCCGGATGTCGAGAGCCTGATGGACCGCGTGGCCGGCGCCGCCATCGCCGACGCGGGGATCGAAGCGTCCGAGGTGGACGGCGTGTTCGTCGGCCTGTTCAACAACGGCTTCTCCCGCCAGGACTTCCCGAGCAGCCTGCCGATGCAGGGGATCGAGGCGCTGCGCTTCAAGCCCGCCACCCGGTATGAGAACGCCTGCGCTTCCGGCTCGGCGGCGATCCACGGGGCGCGGGACTTCCTGGCCGCCGGGCGCGGCCGGTTCACCCTGGTGATCGGGGCGGAGAAGATGACGGCGACGCCGGGCGCGCAGGTCGGCGACAACCTGCTGGGCGCGAGCTACCGGCGGGAGGAAGGCGACATCCCCGCCGGGTTCGCCGGGGTGTTCGGGCGGATTGCGGAGCGTTACTTCCAGCGTTATGGCGACCAGTCCGATGCGCTGGCCGCCATCGCCGCGAAGAACCACAAGAACGGGGTGGACAACCCGTATGCGCAGATGCGGAAGGATTTGGGCTACGAGTTCTGCCGGACGGTCAGTGAGCGCAATCCTTATGTCGCTCCGCCCTTGAAGCGCACTGACTGCTCCCTGGTCAGCGACGGTGCGGTGGCGCTGGTGCTGACGGACGAGGATACGGCCCGGGGCATGGCGAAGATGGGGGGCAAAGCCGTGCGGTTCCGTGCTGCGGTCCACGTCAACGACTTCCTGCCGCTGTCCCGCCGCGACCCCACCCGGTTCGACGGTGCGGCCCGGGCCTGGAGCGGGGCGCTGGAGGCGGCCGGGCTGGGGCTGGATGACCTGTCATTCGCCGAGGTGCACGACTGCTTCACCATTGCGGAACTGCTGGCCTATGAGGCGATGGGCCTGGCGGCACCGGGCCAAGGGGCGCGGGCGGTGCTGGACGGGACGACGGCAGCGGGCGGGCGGCTGCCGGTCAATCGCAGCGGCGGGTTGAAGGCCAAGGGGCACCCGGTCGGGGCGACGGGCGTATCCATGCACGTGATCGCGGCGATGCAGCTTACGGGTCAGGCCGGGGATATGCAGTTGCCGCGGGCGGATGTGGCGGGGGTGTTCAACATGGGCGGGGCCGGGGTGGCGAACTACGTGAGCATCCTGGAGCGGCTGTAGAGGTTCCGCAAACCCAGGGGATGCGCGGCCCTAGCCATCCCCCGACGGACATCGCTGGCCATACTGGGTCACGATCGTGACCGCCACATCCATTCGCGCCGGTCAAACTGGCATGTGCGCCCTGGAAAATTGGACAGCCTCAGTTATACCGGTACCGGACTGGATATTGATTGCCGGCTGCGCTCTCGTTACGTTTCAAGTCGGGATGGCTGGCTAGGAGCAGCACTGGGCGACGAGAAGCCGGCCACAGACAAGGGTGTACAGCGGTAGGAAACGAGATGGCGCTCGATGCAAAGGCCTTCACAGCATTCGAACGAACGGCGCATGACGGCATCGCGGACCGCTACGCGCAGGTCTTCATTCCGCTGACGAGCCTGGCGCTGGGACCGTTGCTTGATGCCGCACGGGTTGCAACAGGGCAGCGGCTGCTGGACGTGGGTACAGGACCCGGCGTGGCTGCCGCAGCGGCGCATGCACGAGGGGCGGTGGTCACCGGCGTGGACGTTTCCCCGGGCATGATCGCGCTCGCGCGCGCGAAGCATCCCGGCATCACCTTCCAGGTGGCCGAGGTGACGGAGCTGCCCTTCCCAGGCGCGGCGTTTGACATCGTGACTTGCAACTTCGCCCTTGGCCACTTCCCGACGCCAGACGCCGCATTGGCCGAATGCATACGTGTCCTGGCCCCGGGCGGTGTCCTTGCCTTCAGCTGGTGGGACCAGCCGGAGCGCCAACGGGTCCAGGGGCTGTTCCGCGAGGTGATCGCAGAATTGGCGCTGCCTCCAGGCCCAGACGTGCCGCAGGGCCATGACACGCTCCGGTACTCGGATGCTGCGGCATTCACCGAACTCCTGCGCGGTGCAGGGCTTGGCGAGGTGGCGGTAGTAGCGCACCGCACCGTCCACCTCATGCCGGATACAGAGGACCTGTGGCAGGCAGGCATGGGCGGCATGGTGGTCACTGCCAGTGCAGTGGCGGCTCAGGATACGGCCATTCAGGCACAAGCGCGCGACGCCCTCGCACGGCGAGCAGAGGCCTACCGCAGCTCTCAGGGACTGGAGATACCCATTGCCTTTCTCATCGGCACGGGACGAAAGCTCTCAAGCCCAGGAACGCTCAACCTCTAACGCGGACTTCGCCACCCCGCGCGCAGCCCGGCCCCACCCTGCCGGACGACCCGGCCGAAGCCGTCGCCCGATGGCAACTGCCATCCGAAGGCTAATTGAACTTCCAGTCAGCCGGCCCACCAATGACCGCCCAGCAGGCCCGCACACCCCGGCTCCGCCGGCGGCGTGTGCGCCGGGCCGTGCACGCCTGCTTGGCGGGCCAGTCGGGCCATGCTCCCGCATGCATTCACTGCCCTACGCAGCATTTCCACCCGGTACATCGAAACCGGTGTCGAAGCGCCTTGGAGTTGAGCAGCGGCGAACCGGCTACGGTCCCCCCCGCTGGCCGGGCGGATGATCGTTGCGGCCGGGCCGGGCAGACCATTCACTGGATACCCAACCATGCCGCCAGGCAGCTCTAGAAGTATTGCGCCAGGCTCATCCCCTTCGTTGCCGCCAGCAAGTGATACGACGCCTGCAACTGGGTTTGCAGCGCTGTCACCCGAGTCAATGTTGCGGCCAGGTCCACGTCCTCGGCCCCCGACACTTGGGCCGTCAGCGCCGCCTGGGTTTCCGCAAGCTGTGACTTGCGCGTGGCCAACTCCGCCTGGTTGTTGCCCAGCGCCCCGGCCTCTGCCGACGATGCTGTGATGGCGGAGTCCAACTGGCTGCGCATGGCTGCAGCTACAGCCGGAAGGCCCGGGCCGTCGGTGGTGGTCGCCAGCGTCGCCAGGGCCGTCATGATGTCCCGCATATACGACCCGCTGGTCGGCGCGCCCGAAACGCTGAGCGTGTTCGCGTTGGCCAGCACGCCGACCTGCACCTGCTGGCCTTCTCCAACTTCCACCGTCGGCACCGCCGTCCCGATGGTGGCGGAGAACGGTGCTGGCGGCGTCCCGGTCAGCAGCGCCGGGATCAGCGCGGCTGCGGACGGGTTCGGAACCGGCGGGTTCGCCGTGTCCTGCCCGGCGAACACGTAGGTGTCGCCCACCTTGCTGTTCAGCAGCTCCGCCACCTGCTCCAGCGCCGTGCGCGCCTGCGCCGCCACGACAGCCCCGGCACCCGCCGTCAGCCCGTTCAGGCTGGGCATCTTGGCAAAGAACGCCGAGGCGACCTGGCCGATTGCCGTCAGCGCCGATTGCGTCACGTTCAGCCGCGCCGACACGGCGTCTATGTTCGCCGACCACGTCGTCTGGTGCGCGATCTGCGGGCGCAGGTCCAGGGAGACCCGCGCCGCGGCGCCCAGTCCGGCATAGCTGTCCGACACCTTGCCGGTTGCCGCCTGCTGCGTCGCCACAGACAACTGGCTCTGGATCGCCGCGCTGTCCTGCGCCAGCGTCGCCAACAGGCCATAGCCGTTGATTGTGCCCGACATGCTATCTCACGATGTCCAACAGGGCCTGCCACATCGAGTTCGTGGCCGAGAGGACCTTGGCATTGGCGGCGTACGCGCCCTGCAACTGCACCATCGTCGCCAGCTCGTTGTCCACCGACACTCCGCTGTCCGCGGCCAGCCTGGTCTGCAGGGATGACTGGGCCGCCGTGTCCGCATCCAGGGTTGAGGACGCCTGCGCCGCGCTTTGAGCGATGCCCGCCGTCAGCGACGACGCCTGCGCCGCCACCGACCCGCTACCGTTCGCCAGCACGGCCCCAAGCACCGCGTTGATCAGCGCCGTGCTGCCCGCCGGCCCGGCCGGTGCGGTCCCGTCCCGCAGCATCGTTGGCGCCGCCCGAACCGCCGCCGACACCTGGATCCCCTGCGCGAACCCCACCGTAGGCCCTGCTGGCACGGTGCCGGCGGCGTTCGTGAACAGCGGCAGACCCGCCCCCGCAAACCCGGACGCGAGCGCGGAGGCAACCACATCCAAACCAGCCTGCACCAAGGGGAGCACCTTGTCCCGCAACGCCAGGTTGGCGCCGATCCGCCCGCCGGTGAGCGCCCCCGTCACGTCCTGCCCGGCGATGGTCACGAGCGGCACGGCAACGGCCGGGGTATCGGGCGCCAGCACCGCCGTCTGGATCGCCAGCGGCCCCGACGCAGCCCGCAGCGGCAGGCTCACCCCGTGCGCCACCGCCAGCATGTCCCCGTTCGCCTGGTGCAGGAACCGCGCACCGGTCAGGTTCGACACCACCTGGACCTGCTTGTCCCGCGCGTCCTCCAGCCCGGCGGTGCTGACGCCCCGGGCCTGCGCCGCGATAATCTGGTCTGACAGCGCCCCGACGCTCCGCAGCGCCGCGTTGGCGGTGGCCACGTCTGCCACGATCCCGTCCTGGGCCGACTGCCGGGCGTTGGAGATGGCGGCGCCCAGTGCGTTCACGCCGCGCGCCAGCCCGTCCGCCGCGGTGACGACCTGGTTCTGCAGGGTGCTGTTCGCCGGGTCGTTTGCCAGGGTGGAGAATCCGTCCCGCAACCCGCCCAGCAGCCCCGGCAGGTCGTAGCCGCTGCCCGGCGTCCCGGACGCCGAGTCCAGCCCGGCCAGGGCCGCGCTTCGCACGCCCTGCCCGGCCACGTCGGCGGAGGATGCCAGAAGCTGCGTTTGCAGCGTTTCGTCGAGGTTGCGGACGGTGATGCCGGTGCGGACGCCCAGCGCCACGCCGGACTGCCCGGCGTCCACCGCCGGCGCGGATTCTCGCACGTAGCCGGGAGTGCCGGCATTGGCGACGTTCTGCGACACCACAGCCAACTGCTTGGCAATGCTGTCCAGACCGCTCGTGGCCGCGCTCAAGGCTCCGAACAGGCTCATGGCGCCGAACCCCTACCCCTACCGCTTCATGTCGAGCGTCTGCTGCAGCAGCTCGTCCGCGGTCGTGACCATCTTGGTGTTGGCGGAGTAGGCGCGCTGGGCGACGATGAGCTTGCTGAACTCGGCCGCGATGTCCACGT
>CAXTDP010000097.1:0-11956 GCA_964242295.1 uncultured Acetobacteraceae bacterium
CCTCCAAGGTGGGCAACCTGCGGCTGCGCCAAGGCGACGTGATCCGGCTGGAAACGTCAGGCGGCGGCGGCTTCGGCGCCCCGGCAGCACGTGCGATTGAGCACCGGGCACGCGACGTGCAGTTGGGGTATGTGCATGGGCCACAGGCGTCAGCGGCACGGTAGCGGGTCGCGGACGGACGACCTCTGCCAACTGGCCCCCGCATTGACCGGTCATCCCGTTGTCAAAAAACGCGCAACGCCGTGGCGATCCAGGGGCCCGCGGGGCCACGCCGGCCTCCGCTGGAACACGACGTCGCAAGCAGGTTACACGGGGACGGCTTCTGCGAGGGCACGCCGACGCGGCAAAGCCCCGCTCGGTGCTCCCAGCGCCGGCTTGGTTGCGTGACGAACCCCTCAACACCCCGGAACCCAACAAGAGCCAGGCAAGATGAACGTCCAAGGTCAGGTCAGGGTGAAGCCTCCTACGCCTAACCCGTCCCACACGCCACTGAGCGGGTCCGTGCAACAAGGTCACGCAGGTTCATCGGCCAGCGCGAGATGGATCTGGGCGACGACCGCCGCGCCGTCCCCTACCGCTGCCGCAACGCGTTTCGCCGATCCCGCACGCACGTCGCCGGCAACGAAGACGCGGCTGCGGTTTGTCGCGAGGCTGCCGCTCGTGTTGGTTCGCACGAAACCCTTGCCATCCAATTCGACGCAACCCTCCAGCCATCCCGTGTTCGGGTCGGCGCCGATGAACAGGAACAGGTGGCGCAGGCCGCAGCGCCGGGTCTCGCCAGTGCCACGGTGCCTGAACGTCGCCCCGGTCAGTCCGTCCAAGGGATTACCGTCCAACTGCACGACCTCGGTCTCCATGTGCAGCTCGACATTGGAAAGGCCACGGATTCGATCAACCAGGTAGCGGGACATCGAAGCTGCCAGCTCCGGGCCGCGAACGATCAGGTGCAGCGTCTTGACGAAAGGCGCCAGGTATACGACGGCCTGCCCGGCCGAATTGCCGCCGCCCACCAGCGCGATCTCCTCTCCCTTGCACAACCTAGCCTCGATGGGCGAGGCCCAATAGGACACGCCACGACCCTCGAAGAGATCAATGTTCTCGATGGCCGGGTGGCGATACCGCGCGCCGGACGCAACCACCACCGTGCGGGCTTGCACGGCCTGTCCGCTTGAAAGATGCAGTCGCAGCGGCTCGACGGAAACATCCTCCACCGGGCATTCGAGCCGCTCCACGGTCAGCGGCAGCGCAACCTGCGCGCCGAACTTCGCAGCTTGGCTAAAGGCACGGCCGGCCAGAGCCTGTCCCGAGATGCCGGTGGGAAAGCCGAGGTAGTTCTCGATCCGGGCCGAGGCGCCCGCTTGGCCGCCGACTGCCCGGGCATCGAGCACCAGGACCGCCAGACCCTCGGACGCCGCATAAACGGCGGTTGCAAGCCCTGCAGGCCCGGCGCCTACCACTGCCACGTCGTAAATGGTGGCGGGATCGAGCTTCGGTGTCAGGCCAAGGCATACGCCAGCCTCGGCCTCGCTCGGCCGCTTCAGCACTTGGCCATCCGGGCAGATCATCAACGGCAGGTCGCCCTCGGCAAGCCCCATCTGCTTCATGATGCCTGCACCCTCCGCAGCCTCGACATCAATGCCGTGGTGCGGATAGCCGTTGCGGGTCAGCAGGCCCTGGAGCCGCACGAACTCCGGCGAGCCAGGATGACCGAGCAGCACCGGACCGGCGGCAGAGGCGATCAACCCCACGCGCCGCAGGATGAACGCGCGCATGACGATCTCGCCGATCTCCGCACTGCCGATCACCAGCGCGCGCAGGTGCGGCGGATCGAAGCAGAGTGCCTTGCATCCCGTGGACCCGGCACGGCCAAGCGCCAGCGTGGCGCCCCCGGACAACTGGCCGATCTCGCCCGAGATCTGCCCGCGGCCGAGGCTCGCGATCGGCACCTCATCGCCGAACGGTTGCCGCCGCACAAGTTCGATCCCGCCTTCGATCACCAGCCATGCAGCCGTCTCGCGCGTTCCCAGGCCGAACAGGATTTCGTTCGCCGCGAAGTCGTGCGGACCACCTGGGGCAAACCGCTCGGCCGTCACGATCTGCGCGTCGGAAAGGCAGGGGAACATCTGCTCCCGCCGGGTTTCGGCGATGCTCATCGCAATGCTCCTGATCCGCGGCTCGGTGGAAGGCGTTCCATCATGAAGAAGGCGGCCAGCGCCCCGGCCAGGCATGACGCGGCCGCGCAGAGGGCGGCGGTGTGGAAGGCGCCCACCAAGGCGCTGCCCGCCGCCGCCAAGACCGGGCCGACCAGCGCGGTGGCAACCAGGCCGCCTGTGCGGGCGACCGCGCTGTTCAGGCCGGAGGCCGAGCCGGTGTGGTCGGCCCCGACCGATCCCAGCACCGCGCTGGTCAACGGCGCCACCGCGCCAGCGAGCCCGATCGAGACCACCAGCAACGCTGGGAACACCTCCGCCCAGTAACTGACCGCCGGTGTGATCCGCAGCATCATGAGAAAGCCGGCTGCGACGATGGCCGGGCCGATCGTCAGCGGCAGGCGCGGTCCCACACGGCCGGCCAGGCTGCCCGCCAGCGGCGAAACCACGGCAAGCAGCAGCGGCAGCGGCAGCAACGCAGCCCCGGCCATGGAGGCCGAGTATCCACCAGCCTGGATCAGCACGAAGGGCAGCAGCACGAACAGGCCACCCAGCGCCCCGTAAACCAGGAGAGTCAGCAGCGTCAGCCCGGTGAAGGCCGCGGAGCCGAACATGGCAAGCGGCATCATCGCCGCCTCGCCTCGCCGCCGTTCCACCACCAGGAACAGCAGCAGCGCGACCACCCCCATTGCCGTCCCGCCCACCGCGAATACCGACCAGCCGGCGCGTCCTGACCCCTCCGTCAGTCCCCAACTGACCAGGCCCAGCCCGGCCGTGGCGAGCAGGGCGCCCGGCACATCCAGCTTCTGTCCGGATCTGGCCGTGGTGGCCGGCACCGCCCGGATGGCGAGGAACAACGCGGCGGCGGCCAACGGCAGGTTGATCAGGAACACCGCACGCCAGCCGACAGCATCCACCAACACGCCGCCCAGCACGGGCCCGACGGCGCCTGCGATGGCGCCCGTCGCGGCCCAGATGCCGATTGCCCGGCCACGCGCCTCGCCCGAGAAGGTGTCGCCGAGCACCGCCAGGCTGGTCGGCATCAGCATGGCGGCCCCGCAGCCCTGGACGAAGCGCGCCACGATCAGCGTTGGCAGGCCGGATGCCACGGCGCATCCCAGCGAGGCGATGCCGAACACCAGGATTCCCGCCAGCAGCAACGGGCGGCGGCCCCATCGGTCGCCCGCCGCACCGCCGAGCAGCAATAGGGCCGACAGGGGGAGAAGATAACCGTTGACCACCCATTGCAGGCCACCAGTTGGCGCTTCCAGCGCGTGGCCGATCGCCGGCAAGGCGACGTTGACCACGGAACCGTCCACAAAGGCGAGGCTGGAGGCCAGGATGCAGGTCGCTAAGACCAGGCGGGGACGCGTGGCGCCCACCGGCTTGGGGCGCGCATGGACGGCGGTGCGGTCGCACTGCGATTGACCAACCGAAATCACGCCCGGGTTAGGATCGCCTGCTGCAGGCTGACGCGCCCTTCAAGCAGGTTGCGGCCGAGATTGGCGGACATCGCGGGGAAGTTCGGTCCCATCGCGAGATGCAGGCCCAGCATCGGCTTGGCAATGCCGGCCTTGGCGCGCGCCTCCTGCTGCTGACGCACCCAGGCGATGCCGTCCACCGTGCGGTCCACCCACTCACGCACCTGGAAGCCCTGCTGCTCCAGAGCCTCGCGCATGGCCTCGGGCCGCAGCAGGAAGCTCGTGTCCGGGCCTCGTGACCAAGGTACCGGGAAGTGCAACGCTTCACCCGACCCGGCAACGACGTCGTATACGGCAAAGCGGCCGCCCGGCTTCAGCACGCGGTGGATCTCCGCGTAAAGGCGCGGCCGGTCGGCGATGTTCATGGCGACGTGCTGCGACCAGGCGACGTCGAAGCTGGCATCGGCGAAGGGCATCGCCAGCGCGTCGGCACACTGGTATCGCACCGTGTCAGTCAGGCCGGTCAGCTCCGAAAGCATGGTGGCCGCCTCCACGAAGGATGGGGTGAGGTCGATGCCCACCACAGTGCACCCGAACGCCGCGGCCAGATAGCGGGACGGTCCGCCCAGGCCGGAGCCTACGTCCAGCACGGTGTCCTGGGCGGCAATCCCGGCGGCGGCTGCGAGTTCCACCGTGGCGGCCATGCCCCTGGTGTGGAATTGGTCCAACGGCGCCAGCTCGGCAGGGGACAGGCGACGTCCGGACAGGCCGCTCTCCGCAAGCGCGGCCATGAGCCGGCCGTTCAGCCCGTCGCTGTCGTAGTGGCCCGTGTCCGCGATATCAGCCATGAGGCGCCCTCGTAGATCGTGGTCGTTGCGGGTCAGTATGCATCAGCCAACGGCGCCGGTGCACGGGCCGCCTTGCGCATCAGTGGCGGGGGATGAGGTGCTCGGCCAGCCGAAGAAATGCAAACTGGTGTGGTCGTTGAGGATCGTGCCGCACACGGCGATGCCGATAGCATCCCCTGGGTTCCGCATGAGGTTGAACAAGCCCGATGCGGGCTTCAGTCGGGCCGGCTCCAGGCCGCCGGGCGCCAGCGTGACGGTGGGTGCCGCGGCGAAGTGCTGCGAGAGGCTGCGCAGGTCCTGCGGCGGCGGCTCCCGCCAACCCCAGTCATGCGTCAGCGGCGTGATGGTCCACATCGGCAGCGCAAAGCCCACCGGCCCCACCATCATCGGTCGGCGCCGGTGACGTTCAAGGCTTTGGCCGTTGGCGTGCTTGCTGGCAGAGCGGGCCGGCGCAACCGGAACAGGCGCTGCACGACGGTGTAGAAGACCGGCGTAAAAAGCAAACCGAAGACCGTTACGCCCAGCATGCCGAAGAATACAGTCGTTCCCAGTGACTGCCGCATCTCAGCGCCGGCGCCGGCCGCGGTCAGGAGGGGGACTACGCCGAGAATGAACGCGAACGATGTCATCAGGATAGGGCGAAGCCGGGTGCGTGCGGCCTGAACCGCGGCACCGCCAGGGTCAATGCCGCCGTCTTCGGCCTGCTTGGCAAACTCGACGATCAGGATCGCATTCTTTGACGCAAGGCCAACGAGCACGACAAAGCCGATCTGCGCCAATATATCAACGTTCATCCCCCGCAGCAGCAGCCCGGTGACTGCAGCAAGCAGGCACATCGGAACGATAAGGACAACCGACAGCGGCAGGCTGAGGCTCTCGTATTGCGATGCCAATACCATAAAGACGAACAGGACGGAGGCGCCAAAGATCAGGATCGTGCTGGTCCCACCCTGCGTTTGCTGGAAGGCGAGATCGGTCCACTCGAACTTCATGCCAGCGGGCAGCCGCTGTGCCGCAAGCTTGCCCATCTCCGCCAGGCCGTAGCTGGAGGAGAAGCCGGGAAGCGTGCTCCCCTGCACTTCGGCGGCCGGATATAGGTTATAGCGTGGAACACGATATGGACCTGTGGCGTCGGTAAACCTCGCCACTGACCCGAGCGGCACCATGGCCCCGTCCGCATTACGGGTCTTCAGTCGAGCAATGTCGTCGGTGTTCATCCGAAACCGGCCATCTGCCTGGGCCATCACCTGATAGATGCGTCCCAGGTAGTTGAAGTCATTGATGTAAGCCGAACCGAGATAGACTTGCATGGCCTCGAACACCTTTTCAGGGGCAACCCCGAGTTTCTCAGCCTTCACTCGGTCAATGTCGGCAAAGACGGTCGGCGTGCCCACGCTGAACTGCGTGAATACGCCGACTAGGCCGGGCGTGCCGTTGGCAGCGCCTGCCAAGTCTTGCGCAGCCGCTGCCAGGGCAGGGGCGCCTTTCCCCTGTTGATCTTCGATCATCATCTTGAAACCGCCCGAGTTGCCAATGCCGGCAACCGGCGGCGGTGCGAGGACGATGACGAAAGCATCCTTGATCGAGGACAAGCGCTGCCGTTGCGCGGCGAGGATTTCCGGGCCGCTCAGGCCAGGGCCGTTTCGCTCCGCAAACGGGCGCAGGCCCGAGAAGATCGTGCCAGCGTTCGAGGCATTGGTCAGGCTCGCACCGTCCAGCCCCGAGAAAGCCACGGTGTTGCGCACACCAGGGGTCCCCAGGATGATCTTTTGTGCCTCGCGCACCACGGCGTCGGTGCGTTCCAGGGAGGACCCAGGTGGTAGCTGCACGATGGTGATGAGGTAGCCTTGATCGAGTTCTGGGATGAACCCTGTAGGCGCACGGCTGAACTGCCAGCCGGTCAGGCTGATCAGGGCGACATAGGCTAGCAGCACAACCCCGCTCATGCGGATCAGTCGCACGGTGAGCTTGCCGAACCGGTCGGACAGCCACTCGAAGCCGTGATTGAATACGGCGAAGAACCAGATCACCGGTCGCGCCAGCAAAGAGCGCCGGGGCGGACTCACACCTGTTGCATGCGGCTTGAGCAGCAGAGCGCAAAGGGCCGGGCTGAGAGTAAGTGAGACATAGCACGAGATGACCGTCGAGGCGGCGATCGTCACGGCGAACTGTTTGAAGAACTGGCCGGAAATGCCGCTGATGAACGCCGAGGGGATGAACACGGCGCAGAGCGTCAGGGCAATCGCCAACAGGGCGCCCCCAACCTCGTCCATGGTGCGATGGGCCGCCTCGCGAGGCGATAGGCCCTGGGCCAGATTGCGCTCGACGTTCTCGACGACGACAATGGCGTCATCTACCACGATGCCGACGGCCAACACGAGGCCGAACAAGCTGAGATTGTTCAGCGAAAGGCCGAAGGCGGCGAGGACTCCGAACGTCCCGATGAGCGAGATTGGTATCGCGATGATCGGCACGATCGAGGCACGCCAGGTCTGCAAGAACACGATCACCACGACGACAACGAGCGTGACTGCCTCGAAGATGGTCTGTACTACCTCCACAACTGACTCGCCCACGAACACCGTCGTATCGTAGGGAATGTCATAACGAAGCCCGTCCGGAAACTGCTCCGAAATCTCCTGCATGGTCGCGTAGAGTCGCTGAGCCGTAGCAAGCGCATTCGACCCTGGCTGCTGGAACACCAGCAGCGCCGTCGCTTCGTTGCCGCTCATGTAGCTGTTGGAACCGTAGTCCTGCGCGCCCAGCTCCACCCGCGCGATATCCCGGACGCGTGTGACTCGGCCGGACGCATCCGCCTTGACGATGATGTCGGCGAATTGTCCAGGCTCCGTGAGCCGGCCAAGGGCCTGCACGTTCAGCTGGAACGCGGAATGTTGTGGGATGGGTGGCTGGCCCAGCACGCCCGCCGAGACCTGCACGTTCTGCGCCTGAAGCGCCGCCACCACCTCACCCGCTGTGAGGTTGTGCGCTGCGGTGCGGTCAGGATCGAGCCAGACACGCATCGAGTAGTCGCGCCCGCCAAATATCTGGACGTCGCCCACGCCATCAAGCCGCGACAACGCATCCTTTACGTGGAGGGTCGCGTAGTTCGACATATAAAGCTGGTCGCGCGACTTGTTGGGCGAGGTGAGGTCGATCACCATCAGGATGTTGGGCGAGCTCTTCTTGACGGTGACGCCCTGGCGCTGCACGGCGTCCGGAAGACGTGGCAAGGCGATGGCCACGCGGTTCTGGGTCAGCACCTGGGCTGTGTCCAGGTCGGTCCCCAGCTTGAAGGTCACCGAAACGATCAGCTTGCCGTCACCGGTGGATTGGCTGCTCAAATACAGCATGTTCTCAACGCCGTTGATCTGTTGTTCCAGCGGCGTCGCCACAGTCTGGCTAAGCACCTCGGCCGAGGCTCCGGGATAGATCGCCGTCACCTGGATCATCGGGGGCGCGATTTCCGGATATTGGGTGACTGGCAGGCCGAAATATGCCACGCCGCCGACGATCGTCAGGAACAGCGACAACATCGTCGCGAAAATCGGATGATCTATGAAGAAGTGCGACAGGCGCATGACGGAGATCCTATGATCCAGACGCAACGGCGATGGTGGCGGGCTTAGCCGTCGCCTTGCTGCCCGGCCGGATGCGCATCAGGCCGCCAATGACCACCTTATCGGTCGGCTCTATTCCCCGCGTGATGATACGGAGCTGCTCGCCTTCGAGTGCTCCGACCTCGACCGGCTTGGCAACGACCGTGCCACCGTCATCCACCACCATCAGCAACTTGCGGGACTGATCGGCCACCACGGCGGAGTCGGGCACCAGCATGACCGGAAGCGGGGCGCCTACCGGCAGCCTGAGCCGGGCAAACTGGCCCGGCGCTATGAGCAGGTCCGTATTCGGCAGAGTGGCCCGGGCATGCAGCGTGCCGCTGCCGCGGTCAACCTGATTGTCGATGAAGGTCAGCTCCCCCTGCCGCGACCAGCTTTGCTCATCGCTGAGGCTCACCTGGACGGTAGGGCTAAGACCAGCCAGCTTCCGCGCCAAGAACCGCTGATAGGCGAGGTAGTCGGCCTCGCTCATGTCGAAGTCGAGGTGAATGGGATCAAGCGAGACGATGTTGGTCAAGGACGTACCGCTGGCCGATCCCGCGCCCGCGGTGACGAGGCTACCGATCGAGACATGGCGCATGCTGACCCTGCCCCCGAACGGTGCCGTGATCCGCGTGAACTTCAGATTAAGCTTGGCGGCGTCAATGTCGGCTTTGGCTTGATCAATCGCTGCCAAGGACGCCCTCTGCGTCTGGATGCGCTGATCCAGCAGCTCGCGCGAGGCAAAGCTGTCCTTCACCAGTTCGGCTGTCCGTGCGACCTGCTTGTTGGCCAGGTCGAGGCTGGTCACGGCCGTTTGAAACTGCGCGACCGCGCGTTGCCGTGCGATCTCGTAGGGCTCGGGATCAATGACGAATAGGAGATCGCCCTTTTGGACGATCTGACCATCAATGAACCGAATTTCGGTGATGTAGCCGCTGACTTGCGCCCGGAGGTCCACCTGGTCCACGGCCGAGAATTGCCCAGTGAAATCGGTCGTGCGTGCGACCATTCGCAGGAGAGGCGCGCTGACGTCAACTTCGGCTGGCGATGGCGGGGCTGCAACCGCGACCGGCGCCGATGCCCGATGATACGCACCCCAACCTCCGACGCCAGTCAGCAGGAAGCCTGCAACAATGGCGGACGCCAGAAGTCGCCGGCGCCCTTTCCGGCGGTTGGCAACCTGGCTCGCCGGGTCTTCTGCAAGTCGGTCCAAGCTGGTGAATTGACCCATTTCGGCTCCTGTGCGTCGCCGAGGGTCTCGATGTTCCGCGCCACAAGCTAAACGGGAAGAGGGAGGCCGGGGCCGGTTTAGCTGGAGCGATCGCTCCTGTATGTGATAGCTATAACCTTCCCACCAGCAATCAAGGGTTTTCCGAGTGGAGACAACAGACGTGATGGCCGCCAAGCGGAAGCGCGGCAGGCCTCAGGCGTTCGACCGCAGCACTGCTCTTGAGGCGGCGATGAGGCTATTCTGGGATCGAGGCTACGCAGGCACGACGTTCGACGATCTGATTGCAGCCATGGGCATCAGCCCCTCGAGTTTCTACAATGCTTTCGGCAGCAAGGAGCGCCTCTACAGCGAAGCGGTCGATGCCTACATGAGTGCGTCCGGCAAGTGGTTCCTGAGCATCCTGGCAGAGACTGCCGATACGCGGACGGCGTTCGAACGCCTGATCGAAGTCACGACCGAGGAGTTTACCCGAACGGACTGGCCGACTGGCTGCATGATCTCCTTGGCCGGGACCCACGTCCCTCCCGCATTGGCGTCAGTTCGCGACATGATGGTCGGTCACCGGGTACTGTCTGAGGCAGCCCTGTCGCGGCGCCTGCGCAGCGGCGTCGAAGCCGGCGATCTACCGCCAGACACGGATGTGGCCGTTTTGGCTGCGTTTTTCGGGACGCTATTCCGGGGACTGGCTGTGCAAGCCCGGGATGGCGCATCTCAGCCGAGGCTTCTTGAGATTGGGCGGGTCGCGATGAGGGCCTGGCCTGGCAAGTCGAAACCGAAGCCTAAGCGAACAGGCAATACCGAACGCATCGTCCCGCCCCACGAAGTCGGTCGTCCAACGAGCTTGGTTCAATCCAGGCCTCGGGGGCGCCGGCAGTGACCAGGCGCCTGCATGGACGACGCTGTCGAACCGTCCCGCCGGAGTAGGCAGTGCTGCCCCGATAGTCACGATGCGAGCCGGGTCGCGATAATGAAGCCGTCGTTGTAGAAAACCGTCCTACTGGAAGACGACCGGCATCTGGTCAGGGTTGCGGCACCGGCGCGGCCCCGCACGGCAAGGCCGCACTCACTGGCCGCCTGTCGGTAACTAGCCATTCCTGAGGGCAGCCAGGGTGTCCATCAGGTCAAGCTGCTGGGCCGGCGCGGAGGGCGCCCTGGCTTGCGTCTCCATCGGCCGGCACTTCATCCGTGTTCGACCCGGTCAGCGCGCGGCGGAACTCCGCCACCGAACTCACCCAGCCAAAGAACGTCTCGATGTTGTAGAGCGCCGCCTGCTGCGCGAAGGCCGGCCCAGCCTGGTGCGTCGCATCCGCCAGGACCACGCCGAAGTATTCCAGGTGGAACGCGTCCCGCAGCGTGGATTCCACGCAGACGTTTGTGGCGATGCCGGTGAAGATCAGGGTCCGGATCCCGCGGGCGCGCAGGATGCTGTCGATGTTGCTGCTCGGGAAGGCGCTGTAGCGTGCCTTGGGCACGACGATGTCGCCCGGCTGCGGGGCCAGGCGGTCAACCAGCGCGTAATCCCAGCCGCCTTTCGCCAGCAGCGTGCCGGCCAGCTCCGGCCGGGCCCGCATGGTGCGCAGCGCGTTGGACTTGTGCCAGTTGGGCGAGCCGGGTCCGCCAGCCTCCTGGTAGCCGGGGTCCCAGCCGTTTTGGAGGTAGATGACCGGGATGCCCGCGCGCCGGGCCACCTGGACGGACGCGGCCACCGCGTCGATCGTTGTGGCAGCTCCGGAGATGTCGAAGCCAGCCAGGTCCAGGTAGCCGCCGGGCGAGGCGTAGGCGTTCTGCATGTCAACGACGATGAGCGCCGTATGCGCGGGATCGAAGCGAAGCGGCTCCGGCCGGGCCGGCAGCACGACCGACTCTCCGGACACGTCGGGCGGCCCGGCGATGACGGCGCTCATGACGCTGGCTCCAGCGTGGTCGCGCAGGGGGCCACGTGGCGGCGGGACCGCAGCAACGGCTGCATGCGCCGTCCGGACACGTCCACCCCGGTGACAGGGCCGTCAAACGTGGGCAGCACGCCTCCACAGCCTGGCATGGCCGCCACCTCGTCCAGCATGGCGGCAACGTTGGCGCACGAGCCAGCCACGGTCCCCATGCTGATGTTCACGGCCGAATGTGAACAAGCGCCCAACTGAGGCCCCGCTGGCATTGGGTCCACCGCGTTGATCGAACGCAGAAACACGTCACATAGCCGGGGTCCCGGTCGGCGCCGACCGGGACCCCGGCTGTTTGCCATTTCTTGTGGTGGAATCATTGTGTTGTATCCCCTTTCAGGAGGAGGCCAAGTTCGGTGCTGGTTCGCAGCCCCCTGTGTGCAGCGGCGCGCAATGGAACCCTCTCTGCCAATGACGATGAGATAAACTCCCTGGTGCAGTTCAGGCTCCGGGGTTTGTAGGACGACGTCTCGTGGTCATGCCGCACCAAGCAGAAGCGACGCCGGCGCCCACGGCGGCTGATCCCGAGCTGTCCGGCCGCCCAGTGTCGAGCCGCCCGGACCCAAGCCTTTCATGTTTGGGCCGAGGTCACCGGCGCCGCCGGGGCGTCATAGCTGCAAGCATGCCGCCCTTACCGCGCCCCAACGCGACGTCGGCCAGCAATTCTAAATGCTCCCGCCCGCCATGAGTTCACATAGCGATCTGGGCTGCGATGTCGGGGGGCGGTTTTGAGTCGATCAGGGTCTGCATGAGGGTTTGCCAGT
>CAXTDP010000098.1:0-11942 GCA_964242295.1 uncultured Acetobacteraceae bacterium
CACTGGCGCTCGGAGCCGCGATCCTACTGAGCGATGCCTGGCTGACCCTGGCGCTGGCGCTGCTGCTGCCGGCACTGGCGTGGATCGAGGCGGCGGCCGGGGTGCCGCTCCGCCGGGTCGCGCTGGCTGCAGCGGGTGTGGTGCTCGTGCGTCTGGTGCTGAACCCATACGTGCTGGGCTACGATGTCGGCGGCCTGCCCGTGCTGAACGGCTTGCTGCTGGCCTATGGCGTGCCGGCCGCGTGCTTCGCCGTCGCGGCAACACTGTTCCGCCGCCAGGTGGACGACTTGGTGGTTGCGGTGTTGGAGGGCGGGGCGCTGGCCTTCGTGGCGGCGCTGGTGCTGCTGCAAGTCCACCATGCCGCCAACGGAGGATTGCTGGGCCTTTTGGACCCGACGTTCGGCGAGGCGGCGGCGCAGGTGGACGCGTTGGGGCTGCTGGCGCTGGGCACGGCGTGGCTGCATGGGCGGCTGCCCCGGCCGGTGCTGCACATGGGATGGCGGATACTCGGCGGCGCCGGGTTGGCGGGCGGCACGGCGCTGATCCTGCTGAACCCGGCGCTGACCAACGCCGCAGTGGGCACTGGCCTCGTCTGGAACGCGCTGCTGCCGGCCTACCTAGTCCCGGCACTGCTGGCCGTGCTGGCGATGCGCGTGACGCCGGCGCCGCGACCGCCCTTGGCGGCCTTCGCCGGGGTCGCGGGGTTCGCCTGGGCGACGCTGCAAGTGCGGCAAGCATTCCATCCGGGTCGGCTGTCAATCATCGCCAACGACCCGATGACGGACGCCGAGGCTTGGGCCTACTCCGGCGCTTGGATGCTGCTTGGCGCGGTGCTGATGGCGGCGGGGCTGCGGACCGGGCAGCGCCCGTTGCGGTTGGCGGCGCTTGGGCTGGTCGGACTGGTGACGGCCAAGGTGTTCCTGTTAGACATGTCGGACTTGCAGGGGCTGTGGCGCGTGCTGTCCTTCCTGGGGCTCGGGCTGAGCCTGATTGGGCTGGGTGCGTTCTACCGCCGGTTCGTGCAGACGGCGCCGGCGTCCTGACGGCCGATGCCGTGAAGCATGGGGGCGCTGCGGGCGCCGCGTAATTGTTGCAGGCGCGGACCGCGCCGCTCTCAGGAGAACGTAATGCCCAAGACCTTTGCCCTTGCCGCCGCCGCCCTGCTGGGCAGCGTCACACTCGCGGCTGCCCAGCCGGCGCCCCCGCCTGCGCCGCCCGCAGCACCACCGGCCGGGCAGGACAACCCCGCGCCGGACCCGATGCGGGATCGGATGCGTGACGGCATGCGCGGCGAGGGCCGGGGCGGCATGATGGCCTATCGCATGGGCATGATGCACGGCGGCATGCGTGGCCCACGTGGCGCGCACTTCGTGTTCGAGCGGGAGGGCGCGTTGATTGACCTGCGCTGCGCCGATAACGAATCCACCCGCGCCTGCGTGGACGCCGCCGCCGTCCTGCTCGACAAGCTGGGATCACAGCCGGCGCGTTAGTGCCTGGACCGGGTGGCGTCCAGCCTGGACGCCACCCGGTCTATTCCGGCTGGCGGCCCGGCAGCACCGCGGCAAGAATCGCCTCGAACTGCCGGGTCACCTGTGCCCAGCCGAATTTCAGCTCAACGAGGGCACGCGCTGCCGTGGACAGTTCCTGCCGGTGCCCGGCATCGTCCAGCAGCGCCAGGATCGCCGCCGCGAATGCGTCCGCCGCATCGGCCCGGAGGTAGTGGGTGCCGTCCGTCACCGCCAGGCCCTCGACGCCCAGGGTGGTGGACACGACGGGGCAGCCCATCGCCATAGCCTCGAACACCTTGATGCGGGTGCCGCTGCCGACCCGCAGCGGGATGACGTAAACGTGGGATCGGGCGACATAGGGGCGCACGTCGTCCACGAAGCCGGTGAACTCCCAATCGAGCTTGCGCTCCCGCGCCGCGGCGACCAGCCCGGCCGGCGGGTTGCGCCCGACGATGATGGCCCGCGCGCCGGGCCGCCCTTGCAGTACCAAGGGCCAGACCTCGTCCATGAGGAAGGTGACGCCCTCGATGTTGGAGCGCGAGTCCATAGACCCCGTGAACACCACGGTGCCCTCCGCCATGCCGAATGCCGGGGCGTCCGCGGGCGGGTGGCAGGCGTAGTACTCGGTGTCCACCCCGGTCTCCACCGGCTCGACCCGGGGCAGGCCGTAGGCGGTCCGCAGGGCTTCGGCGTCCCGCTTGGACACTGCGATCACGGTGTCGAAGCGGCGCAGCGTTTCCGCCTCGAACCGCTGCATCTTCCGCGCCTGGTCCTGCCAAACCAGCCGCATCGGGCCGCGGGCGACCTCGGCATGCCGGGCGAAGATTTCCGCCTCCACGTTGTGGGTCCAGATCACCGACGGCACCGGCAGGCGGTCCGGCAGCAGCACCGCGGCGTGCGGGAAGTCCACCAGCATCGCATCCGGCGCCTTCGCCAACTCCGCTGCCACCAGCGCCGACCCGGCGGCCGAGGCGTCCGACGCCACCGCGACCGGTATGTACCCGGCCAGCGCCCGCACTTGGCCCAGCCGGGACTGCGGCGTTTCCGGCCAGGACAGGAAGCGGTCGCAGGCGCCGGCAAGGTCGGCTGCCCAATCCCCGGCATTGGCCGGCGCCGGGGACACCAGGGTGATGTCGAACACGCCACCCTTGAGCCGGCGCAGCGTATTGACCGTGCGTATGCGGCCGCCCTGGTCCAGCGGGAACAGGAAGCGCGGCGAGACGACCAGCAGCCGTGGCTTCACCAACACAGGCCCTGGTAGGCGTCCCCTGCGTGCTCGCGCACCTCGGCGATCCCCGCCAGGTCCAGCACCCGCCGGCCGCCAAGCGCCGCTAGCAGCGCCGGGCGGTCCTCCTTGCCGACATGGCCCAGTACGACCAGCCCAGCGCCATCCATCGCCGCCGCCGGGTCCGCCGCCAGCAACCGCTCCAGGTGCGGGATCTCGCGCTCGATATAGGCGCGGTTGCTGCCGGTCAGCCGCGCTACCTGGACGGAGCGGTCGAAGATGCGCAGGTCGTAGCCCTTGCCCAGCAGGCGCTCGGCCAAGATCACGAACGGGCTTTCGCGCAGGTCGTCCGTGCCCGACTTGAACGCCAGGCCGAATAGCGCGATGGGCTGGCGTCCATGCGCGGCAATGGCGTCGAAGGTACGCTCGATGATCGCGTTGTTGCTGGGCAGCACCTGCTTGAGGAACGGCGCCGGCACGTTGGCCTGGTCGGCCAGGGCCAGCATGCTGCGTATGTCCTTGGGCAGGCACGAGCCGCCGAAGGCGAAGCCCGGCGTCAGATAAGCGGACGAGATGTTCAGCACCCGGTCTTCGCAGAACAGCCGGAAGGCGGCGCGGGCGTCCACGCCCAACGCGGCCAGGATCGCGCCGCCCTCGTTGGCGAAGGCCAGCTTCACCGCATGATAGGCGTTGGCGAGATACTTGGCGGCCTCCGCCACGCGGTAGGGGACGACGTGGACCTCGCCGCCGACCCCGGCATAGATCGCGCGCAACGCGGCGCCGTCGTCGCCGGGCGCCGCGCCGATCATGGTATAGGGCGGGTTGTGGAAGTCCCGCACCGACGACCCTTCGCGCAGGAACTCGGGGTTGGAGTAGTAGCGGAACCCCTCGCCGTGCCGCTTGCCGCTGGCCTGTTCCAGCGCAGGGATCACCCGGTCCTCGGCGGTGCCGGGCGGCACGGTGGAGCGCATGACGACGACGTGCATCCCGGCCTTGCCGCGCAGCTCCCGCCCGATGGAGGCCACGACCTCGTCCACCGCCCGCATGCTCACGCTGCCGCTGGGGCCGCTGGGAGTGCCGACGGAGATGAACGACACGTCGGTGTTGGCGACGGCGTCGGCGATATCCACCGTGGCGCGCAGGCGGCCTGCGGCGACGCCGTCGGCGATCAGGCGGTCAATCTCGTCCTCGACGATCGGCGACTGGCCGCGGGCGAGCATGGCGACCTTGTCGGCCGACACGTCCACCCCGACGATCTCATGTCCGAAGGAGGCGAGGCAGCCGCAGGAAACTGCGCCGACGTAGCCGATGCCAAGTACGGATATCTTCATGGGGCCGGACCAAACAGGATTTCCAGGGTGGCAACAAGGGTGCGAAGTTTGGCAATTTGTCAGGGGCGCCCCGCGGCTGGGGCCCCGATGGCCGGAACCGCCCGCCGGGCAAAGACCCGCTGCACGAACGTCCGGCCCGGCCGCTCGATGCCACGGTAGGCGAGCCAGGCGAAGGGGAGCACCGAAAACGACCCCGCCAAGGCGAACAGGAGGGCGCCGGGCAGACCAAGGGGTTCGGGATGCAGGACGCGCAGCAGCGCCAGCTCGGTCGGTCGGAAGAGCTGGTGAAGCAGGTAGGTCGAGAAGGACACGACACCGAGGAAATGCAGCCAGGGATGCGACAGCAGGCGTGCGGCCCGGCCGGCGGTCTCCCCCTCTTCGTTTGCTGCCAGGGCGGCGATCAGCAGCGGGAACAGCAGCGCCGCCGGCAGGTCCACCCGCAGCAGCATCAGCGTGGCGCATGACGCAGCCAGCGCCGCGGCCGTCGCGTCCCGTCCCAGGACTGCGACCCGTCCCGACCTGAGCAGCCGGTAGCTCAGCATGCCCAGGGTGAACTCGGTGAAGCAGCGGATCAGGCCCGACCCGACGCCGTCGGCGCCCAGGCCGAGGCGCGGCTGCGATGCCGCCAGCAGGCAGAGTAGTGCCACGCAGGCCAGGGCCACCCCAGCAGCGACGGCCGCGCGGCGGTGAAAGGCCGCGGCGATAAGGGCCGGGAAGCAGAGATAGGCCGCGAACTCGGTGCTGATGGACCAGGACGGGCCGTTGAGGTTATGGCCGATCCCCAGGCCTTGCAGCATCAGGACGTTCGCGAGTAGGTCGGCGGCCAGGCTGCCGCTGGCAAAGACGATGTTCCGGCCCAAGATCGCCATGCTGGCCGCCCCAGCCAGCATGAGCATCGCCAGGACGGCCAGGTTCAGCGGGACGATGCGTGCCGCACGCTTGGCCAGGAAGCCGCCAAAGGCCCTGGCGCCGTCCCGCCGGAACAGGTCCAGGTATGTATAGGACATGATGAAGCCGCTGAGGGCAAAGAACAGGTCCACCGCGATGTAGCCATGCGGCACCAGCGATGGGACCACGGCAGAGGAGTGCTCCTGGGCCGTTGCCGAGAAGTGCTGCATCACGACGGCCATGGCCGCCACGCCGCGCAGCGCGGTCAAGCTGCGGAGTTCCCTGGTGCTGGACATGGGCGTTGGATACTGCCATCGGGGTTAATATTTGCTAATCGCGGAAGCTAGTCCGTAAAGCAAACGTATCCCTTGTGCAACAACACCCGCTGTTAACGGCCGGGTCAGGCCGGCGTCAGCGTCCAGGGCGTTCCCGGCTCGCAGAACAGCGGCACGCCGTTGAGCAGGCGTATCTCTGGGGACAGGCCCATCTCGGCCCGTAGGGCGCGGAACAGCGCGCCGTGCGCGACGATCAGCACCGGCGCCGGGTGGGCCAGGGCGTGGTTCACTGCCTGCACGGCGCGGGCGCGCAGATCGGCGAAGGGTTCCGCACCCTCCGGCGTCCCGCGCCCGGCGATCCAGTCTTCGAACCAGTCCGCCATCGGCTGGCCCTCCTGGGCGCCGAAGCTGACCTCCCGCAAGTCGTCCTGCAGCACGACCTCCAGGCCGGTCAACGCCGCCACCGCCAGCGCGGTATCCTGCGCGCGGGACAGCGGGCTGGCGACGATGCTGCGTATCCCGCGCGTCCGCAGCATCTCGGCCGCGGTGCGCGCCTGGGCCACGCCGACCTCGTTCAGCGGGATGTCTATGTTGCCCTGGGACAGCCCCCGCGCGTTCCAGTCGGTTTCGCCGTGGCGCAGAAACCAGAAGGCGCGCGGGGTCAGCATCAAGCGGCCAGGCCTTCGGCGGCCAGCATCCGCCGCACGGCGGGGCGGGCCATCATGCGCTCGAAGTGCGCGGCGAGGTTCGGCGGCAGGGTCATGCCCATCCGCTTCGCCCCCCAGTAAGACACGTAGAACACCGCGCTGTCGGCGATGCTGTAGGAGCCGGCGATCCATTCCTTGCCGGCGAGCGACTTGTCGAGCAGGGCGTAGCCTTTCTCGATGATCTCGTGCCCGCGCGCCTTGACCGCCTCGTGCTCGGCCTCGTTCGGACTGAAGTAGCTGGGGCGGAACAGGCGGGTGAAACCCTGCATGTGGATGGTGGCGACGGCGTAGTCCATCGTCTCGGCCCCGCGCATCCCGGCCTCTTCGTCTGGCGGCAGCAGCCCGGCGGATGGGTTGGCCTTGGCGAGGTAGTGCGCGATTACCGGGAACTCGGTGACGATGCTGCCGTCGTCGCGCTGCAGCGTCGGCACCTTGCCCTTGGGATTTAGGTCGATGAACGGCGGGCGCTGGTTTTCACCGCCGCGCGTGTCGAGCTTTACGGTGTCATAGGGCTTGCCGATCTCTTCCAACAGGACGTGGATGCCCATCGAGCAGGCACCGGGCGCGTAGTAGAGCTTCATGGGATGGTCTCCTGAGCCTGGTTCTCGTCCAGGACATTGGCCGAGCTTGATTAGGCCAGATGCCCACGGTGGTGAAGTCCAGGCTGCAAACCCGTCCAATACAGCGCGGCCCGCCATGTCATTCGAAGCACGATCACCGCAAGCCTTGCTGGAGGTTCACGGGCATGACCGCGTCCGGGAATGGTTCTTGGCCACCCCCCTTTTGCTCCGTGGGTCGTATTGCCGCCCATGCCCGTAGCGGCACTCATCATCTGGGACTGCGGCAGTCACTGAGCCACGTTGACGCCATCTTCAGCAAACACAAGGGAAGCTGCGCCGCCGCGAGGCGGGAATTGCAATCCGGGATTTGGAGTCACCCGATGGTTGCGCGTGTTCGTCCAGTCCAGTGCGTATGCCCAATGTCCACAGCGGCCCGGCGGCCCTCAACCGAAAGATGTGCCATGCAGACGCAATATGCCGGATCCAGTCTCGACGAGTTGCTGGCAGACGATCTGATCCAGACGATGATGGACGCCGATCACGTCAATCCCGCCGTGGTCCGCTCGCTGTTCTGTGCCCTGGCGCGGACGGCCGGAGCAAGGAATGTGGCCGTACTTGCAACCCGCCCAGAGCCATCCTGCGGCCTCGACGCCATCCCAGGGGTGGCCGCGGCGGAACCCGCATCCTTTATCTAGGAGAGGCCCCTGCTCGCTAGTGGGTTCGCCGCGGGCCTCGCGCGGCCGCAGCCATCCGCATCTGCACGCGCCGGAGCAGATTGCAGTAGGGTTCGGACCCGCAGCGAATGGACTCTACTGCAATCTGCTCGCAGGCAAAAAAGCCGGGTTGGTTCGCGTCCAGTCCCGACGCAAACCGATCTAATCGAACAGGCTGCTGACCGAGCTTTCGTCGGAGATGCGCTGCATCGCCTCCGCCAATATCGGCGCGATGGTGAACTGGCGGATATTGTCGGCGCCCTGCACCGCCGTAGTCGGCTGAATGCTGTCGGTGATCGTCATGCTCTCGATGGCCGACGCCGCGATGCGTGCTGGCGCGCCATTCGACAGCACCCCGTGGGTGATATACGCGCTGGTGGAGCGCGCACCGTTACGCATCAGCGCATCGGCGGCGTTGCACAGGGTGCCGCCGCTGTCGCACAGGTCGTCCACCAGGATGCAATCCATGTTGCGCACGTCGCCGATGACGTTCATCACCTCCGACACGCCCGCGCGCTCGCGCCGCTTGTCTATGATCGCGAGGTCCGAGTTCAGCCGTGTCGCCAGGTCCCGCGCCCGGGCGACGCCGCCCACGTCCGGCGAGACGATCATCACGTTCCGATTGGCGAACCGCGCCTGGATGTCCCGGCTGAACAGCGGTGCGGCATACAGGTTGTCCAGCGGGATGTCGAAGAACCCCTGTATCTGCCCCGCGTGCAGGTCCAGCGTCAGCACGCGGTTCGCCCCGGCCTCGGTGATGAGGTTCGCCACCAGCTTGGCGCTGATGGGCGTGCGCGGCCCGGCCTTACGGTCCTGCCGGGCATAGCCGAAATAGGGGATCACCGCCGTAACACGCCGGGCGCTGGCGCGGCGCAACGCGTCCAGCGTGATGAGCAGCTCCATCAGGTGATCGTTGGCGGGGTAGGAGGTGCTCTGGATGACGAAGACGTCCTCCCCGCGCACGTTCTCCTGGATCTCGACGAAAATCTCCATGTCCGCGAAGCGGCGGATGGACGCCTTGGCCAAAGGCAGGTGCAACGAGGCTGCCACCGCCTCGGCCAGGGGCCGGTTGCTGTTGCAGGCGATGATTTTCATGAATGCAGGAGTCCCGACGAGGCGGAAAGGTTCTAGCAACCAAAGAACCCCATGTCACCCGTCGGTCGTCTGGCAGCCTTTCTGTTATTTCTCCCCTCGGGCGAGGGTGGAGGTGAGGGGGGCATCGCCTATCCTCACCCATCCGGGGCGTTGTCCAACGGCGCTGCCGGTGCCCTGCTCCGCGGCCGAGACTCCCTCATCCCACCCTTCTTCCGGAGGTAGAGGGGGAAGAAGCTAATCCGCCAGCCACAGCTCCGGCACCAGTGCGTAGCCGTCCCCCGCCCGCGTCACGTGCGCGAAGCCCGGGAAGTGCAGGTGCATTCCCGCCACCATGAGCCGCTCGGACGCGGCCATGTCCAGCGCGCGGCGGCGCGAGGCGATGGCGCTGGGCGGGTCGCTGTCGAAGCCGATCGTCACCTCTGGCCGCGGTGCCTGCACATCCGGGACGTGCATCACGTCGGCCCAGATCAGCAGGCGTGCCCCGCCGTCCCCCAGTAAGTAGCCTGTATGGCCCGGGGTGTGCCCGGGCAGCGGCACCGGCTGCAATCCCAGCACCGCCTCGGTTCCGGCGAAGGTCCGCATACGGTCCTTGTACGGCGCCACCGCCGCCTGCGCCCCGGCGAAGCGTGGCTTGGCCGCGTCTGGGGCGGCCGCCATCTTGGCCTCGTCCAGCCAGTACTCCGCCTCTGCCGCCGACATCACCAGTTCGGCCCGCGGGAACGCCGCCGCGCCGTCATCCCCGGTCAGCCCTCCCCAATGATCAGTGTGCAGATGCGTCATCACCACAGCGTCCACGTCGCCGGGCGATACGTCGACGGCGGCCATGCTGCCCTCCAGGCGGCCCAGGGTGGAAGACATGGCGCGGGCCTTGTTGCCGGCGCCGGTGTCCACCAGCACCGTCCGCCCGCCGGACTGCACCAGGAAGGCGTTGACGCTGGTGCGCGGCTGCGGCCCGTGGAACACGGCGTCCCGCATCGCCCCAATCTCGGCCGGGGCCATGCCTTTCAGCGCCTCGTTCGGCAGGACGAGGTATCCATCGGACAACGCCGTGACCGTCGTGCTGCCGAACACCTTGCGGTGATACCCTGGGTTGCCCGTCATGCCGCCATCTCCGCCTTGACGCCCAGCCGGCCTGCCAGGTCCTGGATGAATTGCCACGCCACCCGGCCGGAGCGCGACCCGCGCGTCACCGACCACTCGTTTGCCTGCCTGTGCAGGTCATCGCGCTCGATGGGCAGCCGCATCGCGTCGGCATAGCCCTCCACCATCGCGCGGAATGCCTCCTGGTCGCAGTTGTGGAAGCCGATCCATAGGCCGAAGCGGTCGGACAGCGATACCTTCTCCTCCACGGCCTCGCCGGGGTTGATCGCCGTCGAGCGCTCGTTGTCGATCATGTCGCGCGGCATCAGGTGGCGTCGGTTGGAGGTGGCGTAGAACAGCACGTTGGCCGGGCGCCCCTCGATGCCGCCGTCCAGCACGGACTTCAGCGCCTTGTAATCGGCGTCTTCTTTCTCGAATGACAGATCGTCGCACAGGATCAGGCAGCGGCGGGACTGGGCGCGCAGGGCGTTCAGCAGGTCGGGCAGGGTGCGTATGTCCTCCCGGTGGATTTCGATGAGCGCCAGGCTGCCCGGCGCGGCGTCGTTGGCGGCGGCATGGGCGGCCTTGACCAGCGACGACTTGCCCATGCCGCGGGCACCCCACAGCATGGCGTTGTTGGCCGGGAAGCCGCGCGCGAAACGGAGCGTGTTGTCCAGCAGGGTTCGCTTCTGCCGGTCCACGCCGTGCAGCAGGGCGATGCCGACGCGGTTCACCTGCGGCACCGGGACCAGCCGGCCGGTGTCGGGCTGCCATATGAAGGCGTCGGCGCCGGCCAGGTTGGGCGGACCCGGCGGCGGCGGGGCCAGGCGCTCCAGCGCCTCGGCGATGCGGGTCAGCAGTTGCGGGTCCATGGGTGTCCTTGGTCGTGGCTTGCTGTGGGAGCTTGGCCGGGTTGGCTTGACGGGGGTGGGCGGGAAACTATGGTCCCGCCGCACCCGCGGCAACCATGCCGCCCGCATGTAGGACCTGCCATGCTCATCTCTCCCGCCTATGCTCAGGACGCGGCCGGCTTGCTGGGCAGCGTGTCCCAGTTTGCGCCGATCCTGCTGATCTTCGTTGCCGCCTATTTCCTGCTGTTCCGCCCGCAGCAGCAGCGGCAGAAGCAGTTGACCACCATGCTGGGCGCGTTGCGCCGGGGCGACCGGGTGGTGACCGCAGGCGGCATCCTGGCGACCGTGGCGCGGGTAAAAGAAGGGTCAGACGAGATCGAGGTGGACTTGGCGCCGAACGTCCGCGTGACGGTGTTGCGCAACACCATCACCGGAGTGGTGAAGCCGCCGGTTCCGGCCGCGGCGAACGACGTCAAGAGTTGAAGGCTATGCTGCTCCCTCTCCCTCCGGGAGAGGGTTGGGCTGAGGGAAATAACCAGCGCGGCACTACCCCATGGCAAGCTGGTCTGTAAGGGGGAGGGTAGGTCCTGACGCCTCCCTCACCCCAACCCTCTCCCGGAGGGAGAGGGAGAAGAAGGGCTTACCCCATCTGTGCCGCGGCGAACTCGTAGTTGGCCAGCTTGTCCAGCCAGTTCGTCACATAGTCCGGGCGGCGGTTGCGGAAATCCAGGTAGTAGCTGTGCTCCCACACGTCGCAGCCCAGCAGCGCCTTGCCCTCCTTGGTAGCCAGCGGGTTTGATCCATTCGGCGTCTTCGTCACCTTCAGCTTGCCGTCCATGCCGAGGACCAGCCACGCCCAGCCCGAGCCGAACTGACCGGTCGCCGCGGTCTTGAAGGCATCCTTGAACGCCTGGACGCTGCCGAAGTCCTCGGTGATCTTGCTTTCCAGCTTGCCGGGGATGGAGCCGCCGTTCGGTGCCATGTTCTGCCAGAACAGGTTGTGGTTCCAGTGCTGCCCGGCGTTGTTGAACACCGGTGCCATGCTGCTGTCGTCATGCGACAGGGCGACGATCTCTTCCAGCGACTTGCCCTGCAGCGCCGGCGTCTTCTCGACGAAGCCGTTCAGGGCGGTGACGTAGGCCTGGTGGTGCTTGTCGTGGTGCAGTTCCAGCGTTTCCTGGCACATGCCGCGTTCGGCAAGGGCGCCGTGGCTGTAGGGCAGGGGGGGGACTTCGAATGCCATGTCGCGATCCTCTCGGAAGGTGGGGGCGCAGAGTGGTCGCGGCGGCGCCGGGCCGTCAAGGCTGGGCGGGATGACGTTGCGCGGCGGTGCGGGACGGCCATGTCGGGGGTATGACCGAGCTGTCCCTCCTCGGCCGGATCGTGCAGCGGCATGACCCCGACCGTTTCCTGACCGCCCTGTTCGCGCCGCCCGGGCGCCGGGAAACGCTGTTCCTGCTGTATGCCGTCAACCACGAGCTGGCGCGGGCGCGGGAAGTCGTAAGCAATCCGATGCTGGCGCTGATCCGCCTGCAATGGTGGCGCGAGGTGGCGGAGGGCGCGCGGCGGCGGCACGAGGTGGCGGGCCCGCTGGGAGAGGCGCTGGACGACGGGCGGCTGCGCCCGGCTGACATCCTGGAGATGATCGAGGGGCGGGAGGCAGAAACGGAGCCGGTCGAGGATGTGGCGGCATTCCGGGCCTATGTCCG
>CAXTDP010000099.1:0-896 GCA_964242295.1 uncultured Acetobacteraceae bacterium
CGGCGATGATGGCGGCGACGGCGCCGTCCACGCGGGCGGTGGTCTCCCGCGCCTGGCCAAGCAGGGCGGCGAAGGCGGCCTCGAAGCCGGCGTCCGCCGTGGACAGGCGCCTCATGCCATGTCGGCCAGGGCCGCGCGGAACCGGGCGATCCAGGCGCCGACGGCCTCGGGCTGGGTTTTCAGCGCGGTGCGGTTGACGATCAAGCGGCTGGTGACGTGGGCGATCACCTCGGTTTCCTGCAGGCCGTTCGCCTTAAGGGTGCTGCCGGTCTGCACAAGGTCCACGATCAAGCGGCACAGGCCCAGGCCCGGCGCCAGCTCCATCGCGCCGTTGAGATGCACGACCTCAGCCTGGATGCCGCGGGCGGCGTAATGGCGGCGGGCGATGCCGGGATACTTGGTCGCCACACGCACGCGGGACCAGGTCGCGGGGTCGTCGAGCCCGGCGGTCTCGACCGGCTCGGCGACGCTGACCCGGCAGAGGCCGATGCCGAGGTCGAGCGGGGCGTAGATCTCGGGGTAGTCGAACTCCATCAGCACGTCGGCGCCGCAGATGCCGAGCTGGGCGCCGCCGAAGGCGACGAAGGTGGCGACGTCGAAGGGCCGGACGCGCACCACGTCGAGCAGGGGGTCGTCAGTGGGAAAACGCAGGCGGCGGCTGTCCTCGTCATGCAGGTCGGGCGCCGGGCGGATGCCGACGCGGTGCAGCAGCGGCCCGCACTCGCCGAGGATGCGGCCCTTAGGCAGGGCGAGCACCAGCGGCGCCTGCATGTCCGGCGCGAGGGCGGCGGCGGGGAACGGGGCGGTCATGGGTTCGGGGTGGCGCGGGAGGGCATGGCGGGGCGTCTAGCACCGCCGGGGCGGGGCCGGAACCCCGGATGCGGCATGGCGGGGGT
>CAXTDP010000099.1:906-11887 GCA_964242295.1 uncultured Acetobacteraceae bacterium
TGTTGCTGCTCATGGCCGTCGTCCTCCTCGTTAGCGTTAATTGGCGGGTGCGGGGCCGGGAACCGGACCGCACCCGTGCGGGCAAGGCGGGTGGCGGACCGCCCGCCGGGGTACCGCCCTTTACGTGTGGACGAACGGCATGCCCAGCAACGTGCCATCGGCGTCCCCGCCGGTCGCGAACAGCGCGTTGCCTGATCCTCCTACCGGGACATGCACCGTGCCGTTGGAGTAAAGGATGGCCGTGCCCCCTGGCTGCGACGTGCCGTTGAGGTCCACGCCGTCAACATACAGATTGCGGTCCGTATCGGGCGTCCCGCCCCAGGCGTCGTTGATGAAGCTGATCGCCAGGTCGTGCGCGCCGACGCTGAACGCGCCTTGGAGGTTAAAGGTCTGGTCCTGTGCCAGGCCGTGCAGGGCGGTGATCGTCTGCACGCCGCCGTATTGCTGGCCGTCCACGCTGACGATGAACTGGGCGTCGCCCATCCAGGCGTCTTCCGACAGGTGCAGCGCGATCACGTCGGTCGTGCTCGGTGCGGCCACCGGCGTTGGTGTCGGCACCGGGGTGCTGGCGGGTGCGCCGTATAGGGTTTGGATGCCGGCGATGTCGGTCGCATCGAGGGTCTGGTTGCTCGCGCCGACCGAGGCATACATGACCGCATTCGGGTCGGATGCGTGGGCGAGGCCCAGGGCATGGCCGATCTCGTGCAGCGCGACCTGCTGCAGCGTGGCAGGGGTGCCCGAGTAGCTGTAGCCGCCTGAGCCATTGGGGACGAGTGCGAGCTGGTTCGGGTCCTCCAGGCGGACGACCTCATCCGGCACGAAGGTTCCGGCGCCGGTCCAGCGCAGGTTGGTTTGGCCGACCACCGCGGTGGACGGGGTGCCCAAAGTGCCGAAGCCGATGCGGATATCGGCGGCTAGGCTGTCTGCGACCTGGGTGAAGGTCAGCGGCGTGACGGACGCCCACTGCTGCAACGCCCACTGGATGGAACTCTGGTAGCCCCCAGCGATGGAGCTGCTGAAGGGATCGGAGGCATCACTGCTGTAATTAGCAGTTGCGAAGCTGTACGTGATGTTGGTGGTGGACCACGTGGCTCCTTCGAGAGCATAGCTCGGCATTGTCCCTCCTTAAACATGCTGCAAAAGATATACTGTAAAAGTTATGTATGAGACAGGCGCGTTGGCCTGCATTCTACGTTGCATGGCCGTTCGTCTGATACTCCTCTTGATGCCAAGTGCATCTGTTCTTTGTTTGCCATGATGCGTGGCCGACGTCCACCCTCGGTTGCACAACTTCGGCGTGTTGTGGCTTGGCTGTCATGGGCGCGACACAGCATCGGGCCTGCGGGCTGATCCAGGGTGCAGCGCGAGGGATCGCAGCATGGGCCGTGCGCCAGGGTGCGTGTTGCATGACGGACGCCGCTGCTGCTCTATGTCTCCATGCCAAGGCTGCTGATCTAGGGCGGGTGGCGCCTAGCCGGCGAGCTGGCAACGGCGACGGGAACGGCATTGGCGACCGCGATCCGCCGGTTGCTGCCGAAGGTTGCCGCCCTGCTTTGGAACGTCCGCAACGACCTGGCTGCCCGTGATTTGGGCGAGGTCATGGCCGAACGGATGCGGTTGCTTGGCCCGGCAAGCCTGTGGCAGGACGTCGAAGCACTGGAGCCGCGCCTTGCGGTGGCCGGGGCGGAGCAACCGGGAGGCTGACCTCGTTTCGGCTGGGGGTGCTGCGGGCCATCGCTGCGCATCGCACCCGTATAATCTGCTTAAGCCATTGCGGATGCTTGCTGCCGCGTCCGTTCAGAGGCGAGCTTTGACGATCATCGCTCGACCAGCCGTCGTAATGCCTCGTCCACCCTCGCCTGCCAATCCGGGCCTGACTCCTTCAATGTCTCGGACACATCCTGGTCCACCGGCGGCATGACCTGGACCTTGGCTGCCGATCACGCCCAAAGCAATCAGCCTGACCTCAACCAGGGAGTTCCGCATGTCGGCTTGCACAAAGGAGGTCGCCCAATCGAGGTCTTGGACCGCCTCAAATTCAACTCCATGCTGCGCCAGGTTGCTGGCGTTCTTGCCGGGGTTCCAGCCATAGGGCACTGCTCCTGGCGGACCTACCCCGCCACCCGCTCCACATCCGCCCCGCAGGCCGCCAGCTTCTGCTCCAGCGCCTCGTAGCCGCGGTCCAGGTGATACACCCGGTTCACCATGGTCTCTCCCCGCGCCGCCAGCCCGGCCAGCACCAGCGAACTGGAGGCGCGCAGGTCCGTCGCCATCACCGGCGCCCCAGACAACCCGCCGGGCACCCCGCGGATGATGGCGCTGGAGCCGTGGACGTTGATGCGGGCACCCATGCGGTTCAGCTCGGGCACGTGCATGAAGCGGTTCTCGAAGATCGTCTCCGTCACCATGGACGCGCCCTCGGCGACCGCCATCAGCGCCATGAACTGCGCCTGCATGTCGGTCGGGAAGCCTGGGTAAGGCTCCGTCATCACGTCCACGCCGTGCAGGCCATTCAGCCGGCGCACGAGCACGGCGTCGGCTTCCTCCACCACCTCGACCCCGGCCTCCTGCAGGATGCGGCTGACCGCACCCAGGTGGGTGAGGCGTGCGCCCATGAGCCGGACCTCTCCGCCGGTGATGGCGGCGGCGCAGGCGTAGGTGCCGGTCTCGATCCGGTCGGCGACGATGGGATGGTGCGCGCCGTGCAGCCGGGGCACGCCCTCGATCACCAGCTTGTCCGACCCGGCGCCGGTGATGCGGGCGCCCATCGCGGTCAGGCACGCCGCGAGGTCGGTGATCTCTGGCTCCCGCGCGGCGTTGGCAATTTCGGTCCGGCCGTCGGCGAGGGTGGCGGCCATCAGCAGGTTCTCGGTCGCGCCGACGCTGGCGAAGGGCAGGATGATGGTGGCGCCGCGTAATCCGCGGGGGGCCTGGGCGTGGATGTAGCCGGATTCCAGGGTTACGACGGCGCCCATCTGCTCTAAGCCCTTGAGGTGCAGGTCCACCGGGCGGGTGCCGATGGCGCAGCCGCCAGGGAGCGACACCCGGGCCTCCCGCACGCGGGCCAGCAGCGGGCCGAGCACCAGGATGGAAGCGCGCATCTTGCGCACGATCTCGTAGGGGGCCTCGATGTTGGTGATCGCGCCGCCGATGGACAGCGTCCGCGCGTCGGGATCGTGCCCGTCCGGATCGCAGGCCGGGCCATGCTGGGACACCAGGGCCGCCAAGGTGGCGATGTCGGCCAGGCGCGGCACGTTGCCCAACACTAGGCGTTCGTCGGTCAGCATGCCGGCGGCCATCAGCGGCAGGGCGGCGTTCTTGGCGCCGCCGATGTGGATGGCACCATGCAGCGGGCGTCCGCCGCGGATGCGTATGCGGTCCATGGGTGGTCTCCTACATGCGTGGCAGGGCGACGCCGCGCTGCCGCATGTACTTGCCGGCCTTGTCGGCGTAGCTGACGTCCGGCGGGCTGCTGCCCTGCAGGAACAGGAACTGGCAGATGCCCTCCTGGGCATGGATGCGGGCGGGCAAGGGCGTGGTGTTGCTGATCTCGATGGTCACCTGACCCTCCCATTCCGGCTCCAACGGCGTCACGTTCACGATGATGCCGCAGCGGGCGTAGGTGCTCTTGCCCAGGCAGATCACCAGGATGTCGCGCGGGATGCGAAAGTATTCGACCGTGTGGGCCAGGGCGAAGGAGTTGGGCGGGATGGTGCAGGAGGTGCCGGTGCGGGTGACGAAGCTGTCGGGGTTGAACGCCTTGGGGTCCACGACGGCGCTGTCCACGTTGGTGAACACCTTGAACTCGTCGGCGACGCGGGCGTCGTAGCCGTAGGACGACAGGCCGTAGCTGATGACGCCGTCGCGCTTCTGGGTTTCCACGAACGGCTCGATCATGGCGTGCTCGGTGGCCATGCGTCGTATCCAGTGGTCGGGCATCACGGGCATGGGCGGCGTTCCAGATGGGAAGGCGGTGCGTCTAGCCCAGCGCGGCGGCGGCGGCAAACGGCTTGCGGCGGTTGGACGTTTGGGAGTGGTCAGGCGTTTGCGGACAGCCGGGCGTTTGGGGACAGCCGGGCGTTTGGGGGTAGTCAGGCATCCGGGTTTGGATCGGCCTCCGGTGCGGGCGCCTGGCGGGCGCGGGCCTGCTCCTTGCGGCGGCGCAGGTTTTCGCGCAGCGCGTCCGCTTCACGCTGCCGGCGCGCCTCGGCGTCCGCTTGGGCCTGCGGGGTTGCTGCGGGTCTGGGATCAGGCTTGGGCATGACGGCATCGGGCCATTCCTGGGCCGGCCTCGTCAAGCGCCGATGGCTGGCGCGGCCGTATGCGCGGCTTGCATCATGCGCCGGGGCCAGGGTATAGCCGGGGCGTTGCTGTTGTAGCTCAGTGGTAGAGCACTCCCTTGGTAAGGGAGAGGTCGAGAGTTCAATCCCCTCCAACAGCACCATCCTTCCATGGGTAACATGACAGGCCTAGGCGTTGACGCCGACCTCCGTCGAGGCGCGGCGCCGCCGAGCCGGGTTTACGATGCTCTCTGAATTTCGGCAGGGCGTTCGTTAAACGAGTCGGATGACCGATACGCTTTTGCTAACCTCACTTATTGTCGGCGGGGCCGCATTGGCGGCATGGCGCCCGCCATTGGACGCACCTGGCCCGCAGCAGACCAACCAGATATGGCCAGGCAAGACAGAGGGCAGCCCATTTCGAAATGATCTTTGCCGTAGCTATTGTGCTGGAGTTCAAACATCCGCTTCCGGTGGCGCTGGAACACCGGTGAAAGCCCCAGGCGGTTGCGGCCGTTCATCTCGATTACAACGCGGGGCTGCGGCGCATGGAGTCTTCAGCATTATTTGAACGAGGTGATGCCTTCGCGATTGTCCGCGTCGCAGTGTATCCCGGCGGGTTGCATCGGAAGGCCCGAACTGCTTTTCCGTCGGCGGGACGGGAGGGCCGCCTCCCCGCTGTCACGCACCGGGAGCAAGGGTTTGACGCTTACAGACCGAAAGGGATCGGCATGCCGATGCATTGCTTGCCGGGGCTTGCCGGAAAAGGCCGTTAACCGGGGCAGCCCGGCGCGGCGCACCGGATGGGAGTTGGCCCGAAACCAGGCATGGCAGGGCCAGGGCAGGACACCTGCCCCTCCTGCTGCTAGGAAGTTTGCCGGCCTTGCTGCCGTCACTCCTGGCTGGTCCGCGCCGATTTGCGGCGCGTCGGACCGGTGCGTGGCATCCCGTAAAACCCGCGCGCAAAACTGGTTGGAACCTGCTTCATAACTGCCGATCTTGGCCCCTTGGCTCGGGTGGAATGCAACTGACTGCACCTGCAAGCGCCGGATTTCGAACTTGCGGGAGGCCGGTCCGCCGCCTATCGGGTCGTTGTTTGGCGAGTTACGAAGCGAGTTCTTCGCGCCGGCCTCAAAAGAAGTCTTGAAAACCTACGGTGAAAGACGCAGTTTCCTGGTGCAAACGAATCGGGACGCAGGCACATGGACGCTATGGCTGAGAGAATTCACAAGATGGTTTCTACCCTCAACTACACCGAGCTGGATGAGTTGATCGCGCTCGCGCAGCGGGAACGTGAAGGAAAGCTGGAACAGGCCCGCCGCAGCTTGATGGCTGAATTTGAAGAGAAGGCGGCTTCCATCGGCCTAACGCCGGACCAGCTTTTCGGCCAGGCCCGTGGTGCGCCCGAAAAGCAGAAGCGCGGCAAGAAGGGTGAGCAGCCCACCTCCGCTCCGGCAACCGTGAAGTTTCGCTCGCCCACCGGGCAGACCTGGTCCGGACGCGGCCGCAAGCCGACGTGGCTGACCCAGGCCGAGGCCGCCGGGCAGTCGGCTGAAGATTTCCGTATCCAGCACTAGGACAGAAGACTGGGGGCCGCCTTACCGCTTGACGCGGTTGCGGTCCCCCAGCATTGCCGCCAGGGCTGGCTCGATGGCTTCCGCCATGCGGGTTTGTGCGGCAACGATGGGGTGCAGCGGCGGGTCTGGCGGATCCAGCATGTCATCGTAGAAGCTTCCGCGGTCCACCTGTCCGTCGTGCATGAATAAGGCGCTCAGGTCCATATAGGTCACCCCGGGCACCGTGGCGCCGCCGTAACGGGCTGCCAAGCCGCGGTTCACCTCTGCCGTCGTTTGCGTCACCCATTTCGAGCGTATGCTGGGCAGCACGCCGACCAGCAGCGCTTTTGTGTCCGGCAGACGACGGTGCAATTCGGTCAACACGGCGTCTATGCCAGCCAGCGTTTGCGGCGCGGACCAGTGGACCCGGCCCATGTTGTTGGCGCCGATCAGCACCACTGTGGCACGTGGCTCGATGCCGTCCAGTTCGCCGTTCTGCATACGCCACAGCAGGTGCCCGGTGTTGTCGCCGTTGAAGCCCAGGTTCACGGCGCGGCGGTCGCCGTAAAACCTCTGCCATACCGGCGCGAAGTCCATCCAGTCCGGCGGCCCCCGGCGTTCCCAGTTCTGGGTGATGCTGTCGCCGAGCCAAACGAGGTCCACGGGGCCGCCGCGAATTTCCTGCAGCTTCTGCTGGTGGCGGGCGCGCCACCAGGGTGTCTCCATCCGGGACAACGGCATGGCCGCAAGCGGCATGCGCTCGATGGGCGAGCGGTTGGCGCCGCCCAGCAGCAGCGCCGGAGCGGCCAGCAGCAGGCGCCGGGTGGCTATCACGTCAGCGCAGCCCCAGGTAGGCCGCGCTGCCCAGCCCGACGATGATGCAATAGAAGGCGAAGGGGTTGAGCGCCCAGCGGTCGTTGTTGCGGAAGTAGTGCATCAGGAACCAGGTCGTCAGGAACGCCGTCACCCCGGCGACCACCGCGGCCAGCGATGCCTGCGCGAACACGCCCGGCGGCACGCTGGCGTGCAGCAGGTGCGGCACCTCCAGCACCGTGGCGCCGATGATGATCGGCAACGCGATCAGGAACGAGAAGTGCGCCGACCCTTCATGGTTCAGGCCGCGCAGCAGGCCGCCGACGATGGTTGCGCCGGCGCGCGAGATGCCGGGCAGCAGGGCGCCGCATTGCCAGAGTCCGATCACCAGGGCGTCCGTCGGCGTCAGCGCCGAGAGCGGCTTCACCGCCACCGACGCGCCGACCGACGCCACGGCCGGAACGCTCCGCCGCAGCCGCTCGCCGAACAGCAGCACCAGCCCGTTGATGGCCAGGAACGCGGCGGCCACGACCGGCGCCCCGAACAGGGAACGGAAGAAGTGGTTGAAGATGTAACCGAGGATCACGGCGGGGATGGTGGCGATGACGATCAGCACGAACAGCCGCCGGGCTTCCTGCGCCTGCCTGGCGTCGCCGCCGAAGCCCAGGACGCCCATCCCGAGGGCCAGCCAGTCCCGCCAGAAGTAGCCGAGCAGCGCCACCGCCGTGCCGGTGTGCAGCAGCACCAGGAAGGGCAGGAACTGATCCGACTTCTGGTCCATGTCCCAGCCAAGCAGAGCCGGAAGCAGGACTGCGTGGCCGAGGCTGCTGATGGGGAACAGCTCGGTCGCGCCTTGCAGGATGGCGATGACGATGGCTTGCAGGGTGTCCATTGGGGGTGCTCCCGGTCCGGGCGCTTCCCTGCCGGATCGGGCGCGGGTTGGCAAGGCAGAGGCGCAAGCGGAAGCACGCCTGCTTCATGTGATGCAGCCCTATGCTCTGCGAACCTTGCCACTTATCGCGGTGGCCAGCTTGCGGATGCGCACGGTTCGATCAGGCTGTCGGGCGATTATGGGCTCGACAACCGGACCATTACAGCTGTGGCCGAACTGCTTATCCACAAGTGCAATTCATTCTGATGGGCGCCCCAGCATCTGTTGCGTGTCGGCGACGTTCAACCCCCGTTAATTCCAGGAGTAGAACATGAGTGGCTCGAACACTACGATGGACGTTTACCTGACCGGGCTGCGCAACCAGCACTCTGTCGAGACGCAGGCGATCGGGACCGTCAAGAACGAATTGGGCCGGATGGAGGCGTATCCCGACCTGCATGCGAGGATGCAGCAGGAGATGCAGCGCTCGACCACCCAGGCGGCCCGGCTGGACGACTTGCTTGCCAAGCACGGCACCAAGGCCTCGCTTGCAAAGGAAGCAGTGGCGGGCACGGTTGCGACCGTTGCCGGCTTCGTGCATGCGACGGCGGGGGATGAGGTGCTGAAGAACGTCCTCGCGGCCGTCGGCTTCAAGGCCTACGAAATCAGCTCCTACAAGGTGCTGGTCACCTTGGCGGAGGCGGCAGGGGCAGCGCAGGACATCCCGGTGCTGGAGCAGTCCATGAAGGAGGAGCAGGAGATGGGCGACTGGCTCGGCAGCCACCTGCCCAGCTTCGTGCACGCCTACCTTAAGCAACAGGCGGCATAGCGGCTTCGGCGGCGCTTGAACGCCAGGGAGCAAGGGCCAGGCTTGGCCGTTGCCATCCCTGTATGAGACGAGGAGGAGCAGCGCTCCTCCCTGTCCGAAGGCCATAGCCGCCGCATCCACCCCCTACAGGAACGATACCGGGTCCACGTCCACGTCCACCCGTGCGGTGCCGGGCACTGGCACTTGATCCAGCCAGTCCCGCAGCAGCGGCTGCACCGCGATGTCGCGCCGGGTCTTCAGCAGCAGCCGACGCCGGTGCCGTCCGCGCAGTATGGCAAGCGGCGCCGGGGCCGGACCCAGCACGGTCACGCCCGCCGCCCGCGGCGCCGTCCGGCCCAGGTCGCGGGCCAACTCGTCCGCCGCCTGCGCCGTGTCCGCGCTTACGATCAAGGCCGCCAGACGGCCGAAAGGCGGCCAATGGCCGGGGCGACGCCCTTCCGCCTCGGCGGTCATGAAGGCTTGCAGGTTGCCGCCGATCAGCGCCTGCATCACGGGATGCTCGGGGCTGAAGGTTTGCAGCAGCACCCGGCCGGGAGCCTCCGCGCGTCCGGCCCGGCCAGCAACCTGGTGCAGCAATTGCACCGTCCGCTCCGCCGCGCGCAGGTCGCCGCCGGCCAGGCCGAGGTCGGCGTCCACCACGCCGACCAAGGTCAGATGCGGGAAGTGCCAGCCCTTGGCGACGATCTGGGTGCCGATGATGAGGTCCACCTCGCGGCGCTCGATCATGTGGGCGGCCTCGGCGGCGGCGTGGGGGCCGGGCATGGTGTCGCTGGCCATCACCAGGCGGCGGGCTTCGGGGAAGACGGCGGCGACCTCCTCGGTGATGCGTTCGACGCCGGGGCCGATAGGGACCAGGCTGCCCTCGGCGCTGCAATGCGGGCAAGTGGGAGGGATGCTCTCGGTGTGGGCGCAATGGTGGCAGGTCAGAACCTGGCGGGCGCGGTGCTCCACCAGCCAGGCGGTGCAGTTCGGGCACTGCATGCGGTGGCCGCACACCCGGCACAGCGTCAGCGGCGCATAGCCCCGGCGGTTCAGGAACAGCATCGCCTGCTCACCGCGGGCCAGAGTTTCCTGCACCGCTTCGACCAGAGGGGGCGAGATGAAGCGGCCCCGGTCCGGCGGGGCAGCGCGCAGGTCTATGGCGGCGACCTGGGGGAGTGTGGCGCCGCCGTGCCGCACCTCCAGCGTCATGCGGCGGTAGCGCCCGGTCTCGACGTTGGCGAGGGTTTCCAGGCTAGGCGTCGCCGAGACCAGCACGGCGGGGGCGTTGGACAGGCGGGCGCGGACCACGGCCATGTCGCGGGCGTGATATACCACGCCGTCCTCCTGCTTGAACGCGGTCTCGTGCTCCTCGTCCACCACGACCAGGCCCAGGTCGGGGAAGGGCAGGAACAAGGCGGAGCGGGCGCCCACTACCACCGGCGCCGCGCCGTCCGCGACCGCCCGCCAGGTGATCCGCCGGGTGCGCGATCCTAGGTCCGAGTGCCACACCGCAGGGACGACGCCGAAGCGGGCGGCGAAGCGCTCCAGCCATTGCGACGACAGGGCGATCTCTGGGAGGAGCACCAGGGCCTGGCGGCCGGTGGCGATGCACTCGGCGACGGCTTCGAGGTAAACCTCGGTCTTGCCCGATCCGGTGACGCCGTCCAGCAAGGTGACGGTGAACTTTCGTGCCGCGACGGCGCCGCGCAGGCTTTCGGCGGCAGAGGCTTGCGCGGGGGACAGGGTGGGCCCGGGGTGCGCCGGGTCCGGCAGATGGAAGGGCGGGCGCGCCGGCAGCGCCACCGGCAGCAGCAGCCCGGCATTCGCCATGGCGCGCACCACTCCGCCGCTGACCTCCGCGGCACGGACCAGGTCGGAGGTGGACATCGGTGCGCCGTCCGCCAGCGCCGCGGCGATGCGGGTGCGGGCGTCGGTCAGGCGGGCGTCGGGCGGGATCTCGCCGATGCGCCAGCCCGGCTGCGGCGACTCTGCCTGCAAGGCATTCACCCGCAGGGCCATCGCCAGCACCTCCCCGGGCGTGGACAACGTGTAGCCGGCGACCCAGTCAACGAAGCGGCGCAGCGCCACGGGGAACGGCACGGCCTCCAGGATGGCGGTGACCGGCTTCAGCTTGGTATCGGCGACGGATGGCCCGGCAGGCAGGTCCCAGACCACGCCCACCTCCTCCCGCCGGTTCAGGGGCACCAGCACCACGTCGCCGGGGCGGGGATCCATGCCGGGGGGGACGGCATAGTCGAAGGTGCCTTGAAACGGCCTTGGAAGAAGCACCGGCACCCGCTTCCGGATCGGCGCTGGCGCGGCTAGGCTATGGCCGAACAGTCCATCCCGCAGCAGGCCGGCATCACCCGGCGAATGTGCCCCACGTTTGCTCACCCGGCCCGACCCCACCTTGCCGACACTGGCGACACCCTATAACACCCGCAGCCGCCACACTGATGCGAACGGAGAGTGAACATCGCAGATGAGGCCCCCTGCCCCGGATTGCAACGGGATGCCGCCCTGGACAGCCCTGCGGAAGCGGCGCCGGAGGCGAGTCCGGTCGCGGTGGCGGCGTTCCTGCGCGGCAACCCCGGCTGGCTGGCGGCGCAGGACGCGCTGTATTCCCTCATGGACCCGCCGTGCCGGGTGC
>CAXTDP010000100.1:0-11861 GCA_964242295.1 uncultured Acetobacteraceae bacterium
TCCCCGTACTTCTCCCCGAACAGCGCCATCGCACCCTCCGCCACCGCCGCCTCGGGCGTCATCAGGCGAGTCTGCACCTCGCTATTCTCCCGGATGCGGGCGTTGACCTCGGCCTCCACCACCGCGAGGTCCTCGCGGGTGATCGGCGTCGGCTGGCTCACGTCGAAGCGCAGCCGGTCCGGGGCATTCAGGCTGCCCTTCTGTGCCACATGATTGCCGAGGCGATGGCGCAGCGCGGCATGCAGCAAATGCGTGGCGCTGTGATGCGCGCGTATGGCGCCGCGCCGGGTATGGTCCACCTCCGCCACCACCGGCGTGCCGACCCGGACCGTCCCAGCCTCAACGGCGCCAACATGGACGAAAACGTCCCCCAGCCGCTTCTGCGTATCGTCCACCCGGATCACCAGCCCGTCCGGCCCGGTCAGCCGCCCGGAATCCCCTACCTGGCCACCGGACTCCGCATAGAACGGCGTCTGGTTCAGGATGACGGACACCGCCGCACCCGGCCCGGCCTGCTCGACGGCAGCGCCATCCACGACCAAGGCCAACACCTGCCCCTCCGCGGCCTCAGTGGAGAAGCCCAGGAACTCCGTCGCCCCCAGCCGCTCCCGCAGGTCGAACCACACCCGCTCCGTCGCCGCGTCGCCGGACCCTGACCAGGCGGCGCGGGCGCGTGTGCGCTGCTCCTGCATGGCGGCGTCAAACCCGGCGACGTCCACCGCCCTGCCCTGCTCCCGCAACGCATCCTGCGTCAGGTCCAGCGGAAAGCCGAAAGTGTCATACAGCTTGAACGCCACGGCGCCGGGCAGTGCCCCACCCTCGCCCAGCCGCGCCGTTTCCTCCGCCAGCAGGCCGAGGCCGCGGTCGAGCATGGCCTTGAACCGGTCCTCCTCCAGCCGCATCGTCTCGGTGATGAGCGGCTCGGCACGGGGCAGCTCCGGGTAGGCCGCCCCCATCTGCCGCACCAGGGCGGGCACCAGCTTGTGGAACACCGGCTCCTTGGTGCCCATCATGTGCAGGTGCCGCATCGCCCGGCGCATGATCCGGCGCAGCACGTAGCCGCGCCCGTCCTTGGACGGCAGCACGCCGTCGGCGATCATGAACGACACGCTGCGCAGGTGGTCCGCCACGACCCGGTGACTCGTCTGGAACGGCCCGTCCACCGCCTGCCCCGTCACGTCGGCGCTGGCCAGGACCAGGGCGCGCATCATGTCTATGTCGTAGTTGTTGTGCACGCCCTGCATCACCGCGACGAAGCGCTCGAACCCCATCCCCGTGTCTATGCTGGGGCGGGGCAGCGGGGCGCGGACGCCGGGCGGCCCTTCCTCATACTGCATGAACACCAGGTTCCAGATCTCGATGAAGCGGTCCCCGTCCTCGTCGGCGCTGCCCGGCGGCCCCCCGAGGATCGAGTCCCCGTGGTCATAGAAAATCTCCGAACACGGTCCGCACGGCCCGGTGTCGCCCATGCGCCAGAAGTTGTCCGACGTGCCGATCCGGATGATGCGGCTGTCCGGCAGGCCGGCGATCTTGCGCCACAGTGCCGCGGCGTCCTCGTCCTCGGAGTAAACCGTCACCAGCAGCTTGTCGGCCGCGATGCCGAAGTCCCGGGTCAGCAGGGTCCAGGCGTGCTCGATCGCGAGCGGCTTGAAATAGTCGCCGAAGCTGAAGTTGCCCAGCATCTCGAAGAAGGTATGGTGCCGGGCGGTGTAGCCGACGTTGTCCAGGTCGTTGTGCTTGCCGCCGGCGCGGACGCACTTCTGCGCCGTGGTCGCCCGGCTGTAGGGCCGGCGCTCCTGCCCGGTGAACACGTTCTTGAACTGCACCATGCCGCTGTTGGTGAACAGCAGCGTCGGGTCATTGCGCGGAACCAACGGGCTGCTGGGCACCACCTCATGGCCGTTGCGGGCAAAGTAGTCCAGGAAGGTAGCACGTACGTCGTTGCTGCTGGGCATGGCGCTGAACGGTCGTCCCAAAAGGATGCGTGCCCGTGCGTAGCGCAGGAAGCCGGTCCTGTCATCCAGAGCTGGCCGTTTCGACTCCCTCGTCCTCCGGGAGAGGGCCGTGAAGAGCTTTGGATCGCCGACCGCCATTACTGCACCCGCGCGGTGCTGGGTGGCTTGGAGGACGCACGCGCCGGTTTCATCGTGCGAGAGCACGGTCGCCACCCGCAGTTGGCAGGCCAAAACGAGTGGCGCGCGGGCAGCCGGGTCGAGACCGGGCTGCTGCGCGAGCAGACGCTGCAGATGCATGGCCAGGCCGCGCCGCCCGAACACCGGCCGTCCCAGCACGATGCCGACCCAGCCCGCCTGGCCGAGCGGCTGCTGCACCTGGCACGACACATCAACCCTCGCCGGGTCGCCCTCAGCAAGCGCAAGCCCAAACCGAAAACACCCAAGGGCTAGGCCGATGGCGCAACCGCACGCGTCCTCACCCAAGCCAAAGCAGGATGACCCTGAAAGGGGTGGCCCTAAATCGGCCACGATCACGGCCGTCGCAGGCTGGAACCTTACTCCTTGCTGATGTTCCAGTATGCCACGACGGGCGAGTCCAGCACGCCGCGCAGGTTGGTTCGGTAGGCCACCGGCTGTGTCGCCTGTCCCAGCAGGCGGTAGGGGTTCACGGCCGCAAGGCGCCGCTGCAACCGGTCCAGGATCGTCGGCCGGTCGGACGGAACCGCATCGGCGTAGGCGGCACGCAGCCGCTCCACCTCCTCGTCACAGGGCCAGCCGGACAGGTTGCTGCGGTCGCAGGCCATGTTGGCGAAGATGTTGGTGCTCGGGCTCCATGCCAGCACGCCGGGCTCGCCGGTGACGTAGATGTTCCAGCCGCCGGCATCCGGCGGCCCCTGGTTCGCGCTGCGGCTGACCACGCTGGCCCAGTCGCTCCATGTCAGGTCCACGTTGACGCCTGCGCGCCGCAACGCTTCCACCGTCACCTCCGCCATCGCGCCCATGTAGGCGAAGTCGTGCGTGCCCACCATCCGCAACACCTCGCCCTTGTAGCCGGCCTCGGCCAGCAGTTGCTTGGCGCGGGCGGGGTTGGGGCCGAAGTCCTCGGCCCCGGCCTCGGTGCCATTGGGCGAGCCGCAAACGAAGAAGGAGTTGCAGCGCTGGTAATAGGCGGGATCGCCGTAGCCGGCCGCCATCTCGTCGTCCTGGCTGATGATGTAGGACAGCGCCAAGCGCGCACGCGGGTCATTGAACGGGGGATACAGCGTATTCGGGCGCAGGATGGCCTGGGTGGCCAGCCCGGTCAGGACCTGCACCTTGGCCACGCCGCTCCGTTGCAGGACTGGCAGCAGGTCGAAGGAGGGACGCTCCAGGAAGTCCACCTCGCCGGCCTGCAGCGCCGTTGCCGCCGTGCCCCTGTCGGGCTGGATGACGAACTCGACGCGGTCCACCTTGACCACGCGCCCGCCTGCCAGCCCGTCCGGCGGCTCGTCGCGGGGCACGTAGTCGGGGTTGCGGTCATACACGACGCGCGCCCCGCTGAGCCGCAGTTCCGTGTTGAAGCGGAACGGGCCGGACCCGATCACGGAGGTGGCAGGCTTGCCCGGCTCGGGCACATCCTTGGCGCGCATGATGATGGCGAAGTGCGACGGTGCGGCAGCCAGGATGTCGAGCAGGCCGGGAACAGGCTGCGACAGCGTCCAGTCAAAGGTCTTCTCGTCCAAGGGCGTCATGGCCACCGTGACTGCCGCGGCCTTCTTCGCCATCGCGTCTATGGTCATCCAGCGCCGCAAGGACGGGATCACGTCGGCTGTGGTCACAGGCGAGCGGTCGTGGAACTTGAGGCCGTCGCGCAAGGTGAAGCGCCAGGTCAGCCCATCCGGCGAGGTGCTCCATGCCTTCGCCATCTGCGGCTTGGCTCGCAGCTTGGAGTCCCAGGCAAAAAGGCTCTCCCACACCATCGTGCCGTGGATCGTGGAGATCCAGGCGGTGGTGTAGAGCGGGTCCGTCACCACGACGTCTGCCTGGGGCACCACGCGCAGCACCTTCAACGGGGCGGCAGGAGGCGCTTGCGCCAGCGCCGGCAGTGAGGTCGCCAGCGCCGCAAGGACGGCCAGCAGCCCGCGGGGCAAGGAGGTTCTTGGGATGTGCATGGCGCCGGTCACTCCGTCGTGGCAAAGGCCGCCGGGTCCATCCTGCCGAGTTCATCGAGCAGCATCACCCACGCCTCCAGGCCCGGCGGCAAGGAGGACAGGCGGAAGAACTCGTTGGGCGCGTGAACGTCCTCGTCCGGCAGGCCGAAGCCGAACATCAGCGTCTCGATCCCCAGTAACTGCTTGAACAGTGCGGTAATCGGTACCGTGGCTCCCAGGCGCACCGGTACTGGCGCCTGTCCCTGCAGCCGTTCCAGCACCCGGCTGCCGGCCTGCATCAGCGGGTGGCCGCCGGGCAGGCTGGACGCGGGGGAGCCGCCTTCGCGCATCTGGAACTCCAGCCTTACGCCCGGCGGGCACTGCGCCAGCAGGTGCGTGCGGACCAGCTCAAGAGCGGCGTCCGGGTCCTGGCCAGGAACGAGACGCAGGGTGAGCTTGGCGTGAGCCGCCCGCGGGATCACGGTCTTGGTGCCGTTGCCGGTGTAGCCGCCCCACATGCCGTTCACGTCAATGGCAGGGCGCAGCGTCAGTCGTTCACGCAGGGTATAGCCGGGTTCGCCAAAAGCTATGGCCCCGACCCCGGCGCAGAACCCGGCCTCGTCCACTGGAAACGCCGCCGTATCCCGGCGTTGTTGGTCCGTAGGCAGCGGCACGCCTTCGAGGTAGCCCGCCACCGCGATCCGCCCGTCCCGCCTGTGCAGCGTCGCGACCAGTGCCGCCATCTCGTGCACCGCATTGCGTATGGCTCCGCCATACCTGCCGGAATGGAGGTCCTTGGCAGCGGTGGTCAGCTTCACTTCCATCCCGGTGTTGCCGCGGGCACCGACGTTGATGGTCGGGATGGACCGGCTGGCGCGGCCCCCGTCGGCGGACAGCACCGCGTCCGCCTGCAGCAGCGCGCGGTGGCGCCCGATGATTGCCGGCAGGGTAGGACTGCCGACCTCCTCCTCGCCTTCCAGGAACAGCTTGACGTTGACCGGGCAGGCGCCTGCCTGTTGCAGGAACGCCGCCACGGCGGAGATCGCGATGGTGCTGGACCCCTTGTCGTCCGAGGCGCCGCGGCCGAACAGGCAGCCGTCCCGCTCGGTCGGCTCAAAGGGCGGGCTGAGCCACTCGTCCATCGGGTCGGGCGGCTGCACGTCATAGTGGCCGTAGATCAGCAGGGTGGGCTTGCCGGGTGCGCCGGTCCAGGAGCCATAGATCGCGGGGTGGCCACCGCCGTCCAGCGCCTGCACGTCCTGCAACCCGATCTCGCGCAGCCAGGCCAGCAGGAACTCCTGCGCGCCGCGCATCCCGCCGGCATAGGCCGGGTCCGTGCTGACGCTGGGCAGGCGGACGAACCGGTCCAGCCGCGCCCGCACGGCATCGGCTTGCGCCACCAGCGTGGCGGCGACGGCCCGGGCGTTCATGCTCCGGCCCGCATCCGTTCGGCCATGCGCTCGGCAATGGCCACGGTGGTCAGGTGGGTGTTGGCCCGCGGCACCTCCGGCATGACGGAGGCGTCCACCACGCGCAGCCCGGTGCAGCCGATCACCCGGCAGTCCCCGTCCACCACGGCGAGGGGATCGTCCGGGGCGCCCATCCGGCAGGTGCCGCTGGCGTGCTGTGCGTCGCCGCACTCGGCGAACAGCCAGTCGTCCAACGCGTCGCCATCCAGCGCATCATCCATGCTGCGGCCCGTGGTGCCGTACTCCGCCCGGTGCGCCACGGCCGTGACGCCCGGCTGCAGGCAGATGTCCCGCAGCCGCCGCACCCCGTCGCGCATCCGCATGAGGTCGCGCGGGTCGGACAGCATGCGCTCGTGAACCTCGGGGTCGGTGGCCGGGTCGGGCGTGGTGATGCGGACGTGGCCTTGGCTGAACGCCTGGTAGACCGACACCGCGATCCGGCCCAGCGCCGCATCCGGCCCGGACCGTGCGAGCGTGCTGCCCGCCAGATTGCCCGCGATCATGATCATGTCGTTCTCCCCCGCCCCAGCCAGGCCCGACGAGTAGCGCAGGCAGCAGTTGGTGTGCCGGTGCATCAGCGTGCCGACCCGCGCGTCGTCGCGCAGGTGCAGCAGCGCGCCCAGGATCGGGTGGTCCAGCAGGTTCTCGCCCACCGGCAAGTCGGCACGGACCGGGATGCCCAAGCGCCCGAGCAGGTCGGCCGGTCCGATGCCGGAGCGTTGCAGGATAGCCGGCGAGTGGATGGCGCCCGCGCACAGGATCACTTCTTTCTGCGCCCGTGCCGCATGGACCTGCCCGCCGACCCGCACCCGCACGCCGCTGGCATGGGGACGGTTGCCTTCCAGCTCGACCGCCTCCACCAGCGCGCCGCCCACGATCCGCAGGTTGGTCCGGTTCCGGGCCGGCTCCAGGTAGCCGTCGTTGGTGGACACCCGCCGCCCGGCCACGCTGTTGATCGCATAGGGCGACACGCCGGTGCCCCACGGCGCGTTGTGGTCGTCGCACCAGGCATAGCCGAGCGCGAGCGCCGCTTCCCGCAGCGCGCGGTCCACGCTGCCCCAGTCCTCAACCGGCGCACGATACACCGGGATCGGCCCGGCGCTGCCGTGGTAAGGCGCGTCGCCGAAGTTCATGTCGGTTTCCAGCTTGCAGAAGTAGGGCAGCATGTCCGCCCAGCCCCAGCCGGCGCAGCCCATCGCCGCCCAGCGGTCCAGGTCGTCGGGCACGGCGCGTATGGCGATCTGGCCGTTGATGGTGCTGCTGCCGCCCATGGCGCGCCCACGCCACAGCAGCCGCGGCTCCTGCCGCTCCGTGCGTCGGGCCGTGAGCGCGGGCCAGCGGAAGGCGTCGTCAAGGATGGCGCGCATCGGGTTGGGGATCTGAATGTGCTCCGGCGTGTCCGCGGTGCGGAGGTCCTGGCCGGCTTCCAGCAGCAGCACGTGGGTGCCCGAGTCCTCGCTGAGCCGGGCCGCAAGCGTCGCGCCCGCCGAGCCGCCGCCGACTATGATGTAGTCGTAATCCCTGCCGATCATGCCTGGCCCCGGTCCGTTGAGCTGATCCTTGCCCGCCGCCGTCCATTGCGCCGTGGCTGGCTGGCGCCCTAAGGAGCACCGCAAGCCAGGCCCGACGCCGTGCTTGGCCTTTTACCGAAGCACCCGACGACGGCGGCCGCAAGACGGTGCGCTACCCGGCCCGCCCTGTTGGTCCCGGCTTGCGGGTCCGGACGTCGCCTCAGTAGTTCCGTTCCGGCAGGCCCAGCAACGGAAAGGCGCTATGCACCCGGGGCTCGGCCACCGGGTCCGCCATGCGCACGTAAGAAGCGTCCAGCCCGGCGAAGCTGGCCAGGCCCAGCAGTCCCAGGCATTCCTCTATCTCCAGCTCCAACAGCTCGACAACCCGGACGATGCCGGCAACGCCCGCCGCGGCCAGGCCGTAGCAGTAAAGCCGGCCGATCCCCACGGCGTCCGCGCCCAGCGCCATCGCCTTCACCACGTCCGTGCCCCGGTTGATCCCGCCATCAACCATGATCTTGGCACGGCCAGCCACGGCCTGCACGACCTCCGGCAGCACGTCCAGCGATCCCAGCCCGTGATCGAGCTGCCGCCCGCCATGGTTGGACACGTAAACCACGTCAATCCCCTCGCGGCAGCAAAGCTCCGCATCCTCGGCGGTGGCGATGCCCTTCAGCATCAGCGGAATGGTGCAGCGCTCCCGCACCCGGCGCACCTGGTTCCAGCTCAGCCCCGCCTGATACCTCATCCCCGGCGTGGCGCCGCGCCAGGGCTTGGCAAAACGGTTGGCGATGTCCCGCTCCCGCCGGGAGTAGATCGCGCTGTCCACGGTGATGCAGAACGCGTCGTATCCCGCCTCGATGGCCCGGCGCACATGGTCGTCCACGAAGTCGTCCCCGCCGCGCACATAGAGCTGGAACACCTTGGGCCCGGCCGCCGCCGCTGCCACCCGTTCCAGCCCAAGCTGGTTCACGGAGCTGAGAAAGAACGGCACCCCCGCCTCCCCCGCCGCGCGGGCGACGGTCAGCCCGCCTTGGTGCCCCAGGGATTCCAGCCCGCCGACCGGCGCGAAGGCGACCGGCAGCCGCACCGCCTTGCCCAGGAACTCGGCACCACTGTCAATATGGGACACGTCGTTCAGCACCCTGGGCCGGAAGGCGATCCGGTCCAGTGCCAAGCGGTTCCGGCGCATCGTCGTCTCGGTCTCCGTGGCGCCGACCACGTAGTCCCACATGTTGCGGTCCAGCGCCCGGTGCGCCGCCGCCACGATCTCGTGCAGCGTTTGGAAATCGTTGGCGGCGGGATCGCCGGTGATCGTCTCGGGCGCCTTTTCCAGAGCGTCCTGCGGCAGGTTCGTCATGGTCTCGTCTCCTCACGCGATACTTGGATCGGGGCCTATGCGGGCAACAGGTCCCGGATCACGTCAGGGCTAGGCGCCAGCTCGCCTCGCTCGACCTGCTTCACGGCCTCGACCAGCGCCTGGTGCGCCGGGGCGGCACGGCCGACGCGGAGACCCTGCTCCACGATGAACCCGTTCATGAATTCGATCTCCGTGCGGCGTCCCTTGGCGATGTCCTGCGCCATGGAGGGACGCTGCAAGTCATTCCGCTCCTCCTTGTTGGAGGTCGCCAGCAGCACTGCCTCCACCTCCTCCAGCGCCGCCGCGTTGCCTTCCGCCGCTTGAGCCAGGCGTTCCGGCTCGATCTTCGCGATCGGCTCCAAGTCGTAGCCCAGCGCCTGGCCGATGCGGACCGCCTCACCCCCCAGCCGGATGCTGAAGCGGCGGGCATCGTCGTTCCGTTCCCGGTTGTTGCCGCCCAGACCGGTCACCGCGGACAGGCCGTTGCGCATCCCGTTGACACAAAGCTTGGACCAGCGCTCCCCCCACAGGTTGCGCGTGACCTTCACGCTGTCCACGGCGGCGATCATCGCGCCCAGCTCCTCCACCCGGCGGGTGATCCTGCCATGCACCTCGCCCACGCGGAACACCGTGTGCTCCTGGCCACCCTTGGCCACCGTGCGGCGAATGCGGCCCGGCGCGTGCAGCTCGGCGGCCAGCAGGGCGGCGATGCAACCCACCGTCCGGCCCCAGCCGACCACGGCGGCGATCCGCTCCTCGTTGATGCAGTTCTGCAAGGAGACGACATAGCCGCCCTCCGCCAGGTACTGGCGAATCATCGTGGTCGCCCACTCCGTGTCATAGGACTTCACCGCGACGACCGCGATGTCCACCGGGCGCTGCTTGGAGAAGCCCTGCAGCTCCGTCAGGTGGATCGCATCCACCCGGACCGTGCAGCTTTCCTCCGGCGTCACACCCTCCAACTCCAACCCTTGGGCACGAATTGCCTCCACGTGGGCGGGCCACGGATCAATCAGCGTCACGTCCTGCCCGGTGCGCGCCAGGTGGCCGCCCACGTAGCCGCCGACGGCACCGGCGCCGATCACCGCGATCCTGAGTCGCATCCGTTTCCTCCGATCTGTTTCAGGGATATTAGACCGCACGCACCAGGGAGCAACCAATGCCGACACCCAGCGCCACGGACCGGCGGCAACGCTTACGCGCCATCCTCGCGGGCGATGCCTGCGTCCATCCCGGCTCCGTGCACGACGCGATCTCCGCCCGCATCGCCGAGGACCTGGGATTCGAGCTTGGCATGTTCGCCGGTTCCGTCGCCTCCCTCGCCGTGCTGGGTGCGCCGGACATCGTGGTGCTGACGCTGACCGAGTTCGCGGAGCAGGCCCGCCGCATATGCCGCGGCGCCCCGTCCCTGCCGCTGCTGGTGGACGCCGACCACGGTTACGGCAACGCCCTGAACGCCGCACGCACGGTGCAGGAGCTGGAAACGGCCGGCGTCGCCGCGCTGACGATCGAGGACACCGTCCTGCCAACCCCTTACGGCACGGATAAGCCCACCCTCCTGCCGTTGGAGGAAGGCCTGGGCAAGGTCTCCGCCGCACTGGCCGCGCGGGACGACCCGAGCCTGGTCGTGGTGGCACGCACGAGCGCGGTCGGCATCACCGGGATCAACGACGCGGTGGCCCGCGCCCGCGCCTATGCCGCCCTCGGCCCCGATGCGCTGTTCTTCACCGGTGTCACCAAGCCGGCGGAACTGGAGGCGCTGGCGGCGGCGACTGCGCTGCCGATCATCCTGGGCGGCATTCCCGCGGCACTGAGCGACCGGGCGGCGCTGGCCGCGCACCGCGTACGGGTCAGCCTGCAAGGTCACCAGCCCTTCGCAGCCGCGGTCCAGGCGCTGCACGACACGCTGAAGGCGTTGCGCGAGGGCACGCCGCCCGCGGACCTGGCCGGCGTGGCGTCCGCCGCACTGATGAGCCGCCTCACCCGGGCGGACGAGTACGAGGCTGGACGCAAGCGCTTCCTGGGGGGATAGGCGGGCGCAACGTGCGTAAGTCTGCAGGCACTTGCCAACCGGTTCAACGCCACGCCGTGCCGCTGCCCGGGCTACCGCACGCCTGCTGAGGTGTTTAAGGGGTGTCTCGATCCCAGCCCAAGCGCGACACGGCTGCAGCCGTGTCACGCTTGGGCTAGAAACAGCGCGCAATATGTAGCTGTCAGCCTTGTGCCAGGTAGAGATATCACCTTACCCGGCAGTTCTGCCGTGGAAGGCTGGGTGTGGCGATCATTTCTATGAGCAAGGAGCAACCGCGAGTTCGACCAGCTTGAAGTGCCGCTGAAGGTCAGCCACGCAGCAGCAACTGGGCATTCGGCGGGACGCCCAAAGCCGCGATCATAGGCATCATCATGCGGCGGGATGGCGGGATTTGCCCCCGTCCTCGCCACCCGTTACCGTCCTCGCATGGTCAAGCCGCTCTATGAGGTCGCCGCCGTTCCAGGTGACGGGATCGGGCCGGAAGTCGTCGGCGCTGCCCTGTCCGTGATGCTCCAAGCAGCGACGCAGGCCGGTGTGGCGCTGCGCGTGACAGAGCACCCTGCCGGCGCATTCCACTTCCGGGACACCGGCGAGGCATTGCCCGCAGCCACCCTGAACGCCATTGACGAGGCCGATGCGACCTTGTTCGGCGCTGCAGGCTGGCCCGACATCCGCACCGCGGACGGCACGGAGATTGCGCCGCAGATCGGCATACGCGAGCATTTCGGGCTGTTCGCCGGGCTGCGCCCCATCCGGCTGTGGCCCGGCGTGCCCGCCGTGCTGGCCCGCGGCGCCGTGGACATGCTGATCGTGCGCGAGCAAACCGAGGGTCTGTTCGCCGGGCGCCACGACCCCGCCGGCAACGACCGGGACAGCGCCACCGACCGCATGGTCGTGACCCGGCGCGGCTGCGAGCGGCTGTTCGACATGACCTTTGGTCTGGCCCGGCGCCGCAAGGCCGCCGGCAAGCGCGGGCATGTCACCCTGATGGACAAGGCCAACGTGCTCCGCAGCCAGGCCTTGATGCGTGCGGTATTCGACGAAGTGGCCGCCCGTCATCCGGATATCGGCACCGACCGGGTCTATATTGACGCCGGATGCATGCTGCTCGTCACCGATCCCGGCCGGTTCGACGTGGTGGTGAGCGAGAACCAGTTTGGCGACATCACCTCCGAGATCGCGGCAGGCGTGGGAGGCGGCTTGGGACTTGCGCCGTCCGCCGACCTGGGAAAAGATGTCGGGGTGTTTCAGCCTAGTCACGGCACTGCGCCAGATATCGCTGGCCAAGGCCTTGCCAACCCGGTGGCAGCCATCCTTTCAGGGGCTATGCTGCTGGATTGGCTGGCGGACCGGCACGGCGACGCAGGCTGCCGCGCCGCTGCGGCCACCATCGAGGCCGCGGTAG
>CAXTDP010000101.1:0-11839 GCA_964242295.1 uncultured Acetobacteraceae bacterium
GCCTCGTCGAACACCAGCCGCTGCAGGTGGACCTCATGGACCCCGATCCGGGCAGCGAGGCGCACGAACTCAGGCAACTGGTCCACCGTCTCCTTCAACCCCGTCAGCCACAACGACACCACGGGCTTGGTGCGGCCGAGCGCCGCCTGCAGGTTGGTGAAGGCGGACACGTTGCGCACGATGCGGTCGAACATGTCCTTGCCGCGCACCTTCAGGAACGTCGCCGCCTCCGCCGCATCCAGCGACACCCGCAGCTCGTCCAGCCCGGTGTCCATGATCTCGCGGTGCTTCTTGGGCGCGAGCAGGGTGCCGTTGGTGTTGAACAGCACATGCGTGTTCCGACCCGGCTGCTTGAGGTGGCGGATCATGTCGGGCAGGTGCTTGGCCAGCATCGGCTCGCCCACCCCGTGCAGCACCACGCGGGACACGTTGGGCACCTGGTCCACGATGCGGCGGAACAGCTCCATGCTCATGTCGGCCGGCGGCTCCAGCGCCTCGAAGGTGCGCGGGCAGGTTTCGCACAGCAGGTTGCAGCGGTTGGTCACCTCCAAGTACAGGCATACCGGCATGGCTTCGGCCACGCTGTCCCCGGCAGACACCGCCTCGAAGTAGCGGCGGGGGTCGGGAGCCGATGGCCGGGCGTCGAGGGTTGCGGACATGGGAAGCCTCCTCAGGCTGGGAGCGCGCCGCGGCGCATCCGGTGTCGGATCAGGTCAAAGGCGACAAGCGCCGCCGCGGGCAGGAACACCACAGCCGGGGCAGCAACCTGCAGCAAACGGTCGTCGAGATACAGCAATGGCGCCGCCCCCATCAGCCAGACGGCGGGACGCGACGGCGCCAGCACACATGGCACTGCGAGCGCCGTCAGATACCAGGGATAATGCGGCGAAAGTGCGAACATCGAGGCCATCGTCAGCCAAAGCGCATCGCGGCAGATCAAAACGGCGCGAGCCGCCGGCGCGTCCGGCAGTGGGTGGCGCAGGCCGATCCATGCCGCCAGGGCCAGTAGCCCCACGGCGGCGGTCGCGGCATAGGCAGGTCCGGCCCAGGACGGCAACGACCCTGCCGCGGCGGCCAGCCTGAGCAGCAGGAAGCCGCTGCCGCTGCCCAACCCTTCCTCCGACGCATAGCCCGGCAGGTAGCCCAGCACCCGCCAGCCGGCGCCGAAATAGCACGCATAGGACACGGCGATCAGCGCCCCTGCGGCCAAGGGCGTCCGCAGGTCCCAACGACGCCAGACTGCCGGGAACAGCGCCGCCGGCAGCAGCTTGCACAATATCGCGGCGCCCAGCGCCAGTCCGGCCAGGGCGCGGCTCCGCCGGGCCGCGAGTACCAGGGTCAAACCGACGAAGCCCAGCGCCGCGGCGTCTATGTGACCGCCGCCGGCGAACTCCCAGACCACCAGCGGGTTCCACGCCAGGATCAGCACCCGCTCCGCCGGCTGGCGCGCCAGCCGCAGCAGCGCCAGGGCCGCGCCGATGCCAAGCAGGTCGAATGTCAGCATCACAGCCTTCATGCCCCAGATCGTCGGCCAGGCCACGCCGACCAGGGCAAACAGTGCCTGGGCGACCGGCGGATAGATGGTCGGCGCGTAATAGGCTCGGTTGATGTGGGGATAGATCGCGGTCGCAGCGGCCCCCTCGTCCCGCAGGTCCCGCAGCTCCGGCGCAGCTGGCAGGTAAAGATACGGGTTGATCCCAGCCGCCTGCACCCTGCCATCCCAGACATAGCGGTAGATGTCGGTGGACAGCAGCGGCGGGCTGGCAAAGGTCAGCAGCCGCATCGCCAGCGCCAGCACGAGCACCACCGGCAGGGCGGACCCCGGCGCCCGGCTGACCCGCCAAACCGCCCCGGCGTAAAGCACGCCAGCTCCACAAGCGAATGCGATGTAACGGGAGGTGCGGTCCAGACTCATCCCGCCGGCGTCCCCAGGCAGGCGCTGGGCTACCCCCGCGGCAATCATGACAAGGATGCCAACGCCAAGCACCGGCAACACCAAGTCCCGCCGGGTCATCGCGTTGCAGCCAGGCTTGCCATCCGTATGCCACCGGCATCGCCAGGCGACACCGCTCTGGCCTGGCCGGCAACCATGCAGGTCCGGACGCAGCCCACCCGCGGCACCGCGGCGGCCACGCCCCCCCCGGGCCAAGGACCGGGCACGGCCTTCTTCCCAGCATCGCTGGCGTCCAGGATGGGCTAAGCCAGCGCGCGGTCTATGGCCGCACGCAGCCGCTTGGACCCTGGCGGTGTGGTGCTGCCGAACCAGGCAACCAGTCGGCCATCGGCACCGACGAGATACTTATAGAAGTTCCAGCGCGGCCAGGCCAGCAGCCCGCCCTGCTGGCCGAGCCAGCGGAACAGCGGGTGCGCCGCCGCCCCACGGACTGGGACCTTGGCCGCCATCGGGAAGTCCACGCCATAGTTCACGGCGCAGAACTGCCCGATCTCCTCCGCCGTGCCCGGCTCCTGCCCTCCGAAGTCGTTGGATGGCACGCCGAGCACCGTCAGCCCACGCCCGCGGTGCTCCGCCCACAGCGCCTGCAGCCCGGCATACTGCGGCGTGAAGCCGCAGCGGGACGCGGTGTTGACCACCAGCAGCGGTCGCCCGGCGTAGGCGCGCAACGGCAGCGGCGCACCGGACAGGCTGTTTAAGGTGAAGTCAAAGGCAGTGCCCGGCGGCGCTTCGGTCATGCCGCCGCTATAGCATGCTCCACTGCGGGCACCACCCGGGGGTGCAGCCGCTTGAACGCCGGCCGGAACCCTGCCGCCCCCAAATGGCTTAAGCCGCCACGTAAGGGGAACAACTGAATGCCGCAGCGTTGGCCGGACCGGCTTTGGATCGTGCGTCACGGCGAAAGCGCCGGCAACGTCGCGCGCGACGCGGCGCAGGCAGCCCGGCTGCCACGCATAGACATCGGCCACCGCGACGTGGACGTGCCGCTCAGCAGCCTGGGCACCACCCAGGCGGACGCGCTCGGACGCTGGTTCGCCGCCATGCCAGCCGACGCCCGTCCCGATGTGCTGCTGGTGTCCCCCTACCTTCGCGCCCGCCAGACTGCCGACGGGATCATCGGCGCCGGTGGCCTGGCCCCCGACGCAGCCCGGCCCATCGCCGATGAACGCCTGCGGGAAAAGGAGTTCGGCATCCTCGACCGCCTGACCCGCTACGGCATCGAGGAGGAGCACCCGCAGCAGGCGGAACTGCGCAAGATCATGGGCAAGTTCTATCACCGTCCCCCCGGCGGCGAGAGCTGGTGCGACGTGATCCTCCGCCTGCGCTCGGCGCTGGATACCATCAGCCTGCACCACGGCGGCCGGCGCGTGCTGGTCGTTGGCCACCAGGTCGTGGTGCTGTGCATGCGCTACTTGTTGGACGGCATGGACGAGGCCGGCATCCTGGCAGTGGACCGCCAGGGCGACGTGGCCAACTGCGGCGTCACCGAGTATGCCTATGACCCGCAGGAAAACCCCGACGGCATGATCCTGCGGCAATTCAACTTCACCGCGCCGATGGAGCAGGACGGAACGCCCGTGACGGCCGAGCCGGACCAGCAGGTCGCCGCCCGATGACCCCCGTCACGTCGGACCTGCTGCGCCCCAATCCCCTGCCCAGCCACGGGGACACCCAGGACAAGGACGGCCGCGGCCGGGTGCTGGTGGTGGGCGGCAGCCTGGAGGTGCCCGGCGGCGCCCTGCTGGCCGCCGTGGGCGCGTTGCGGGCAGGCGCGGGCAAGCTGCAGGTTGCGACCTGCCGGACGATTGCCCCGCACTTGGGCCTGGCATTGCCGGAGGCCCTGGTGCTCGGACTGCCGGAGACGGACGCCGGCGGCATCGGCGCCGAATCGGCGGAGCGGGTGATCGCTCGTGCCGACCGGGTGGACGCCCTGCTGGTCGGACCCGGCATGATGGACCCCGATGCGACGCAGGCCCTGGTCGCCGCGATCCTGGCGGGTACGGCCTGCACTGCCATCGTGCTCGACGCCGGGGCGCTGCACGGGCTGGAGCGTCAGGCCGAGGCGCTGCGCCGCCACGCCGGCCGCGTCGTGCTGACCCCGCATGCTGGGGAGATGGCGCACCTGCTGGGCGTCGAGCGTGAGGCAGTGGAGGCCGAGCCGCTCGTCCATGCCCGGCGTGCTGCGGCCATGCTGCACAGCGTCGTCGTCATGAAAGGCGGTGAAACGACGGTTGTGACGCCGCAGGGCGAGGCTTGGCACTTTTCTGGCGGGACGGTGGGACTTGCGACATCGGGCAGCGGCGATACGCTCGCCGGCGTCGTTGCCGGGCTACTGGCGCGCGGGGCGGTGCCGCTATGGGCGGCGGTTTGGGGTGTTTACCTGCATGGAACCGCTGGCTGCGTCCTAATGAAGCGGCACGGCGGCGTTGGCTTCCTGGCACGCGAACTGCTGGCAGAGATACCGGCGCTAATGGCGGAGTTGGAAGCGGAGATCGGGGCGGAGTCTGCGCCGCGCTCGGCGGCATGACTGCGATTCCAACGCCGAGCAGCCATTTTTAAGCTGGACATGGCCGTCCCCATGGCTCCATCACGCTGGACCAACGCCGCCCCAGGTCCGGTGGCGAATTCCGGCGTTCGACGCAGTGCCCGGAAGAGTTCAACCCACAAGGCGATCAGCCAAGAGGTGCCCCAATGACGAAGACCCCGAAGACGACCAAGGCCGCGGAACCTAAAGCCGAGAAGTCCGAAGCGCCGCCAAAGGGAACCAAGGTCGAGAAGCCCAAGGCCGGCAGCAAGCCTAATGCCCTGCAGCAGCCTTTGCAGCCCTCCGCGGAGCTGGCGGCGGTCGTCGGCGAGGGCACGATGGCGCGCGGAGAAGTGGTCAGCAAGGTTTGGGAATACATCAAGGGACATAAGCTGCAGAGTCCCGACGATGGCCGGGTGATCGTGGCCGACGAGAAGCTCCGCAAGGTGTTCGGCAAGGATCAGGCGACGATGTTTGAAATGAACAAGCTGCTGGCACAGCACCTGAAATAAGGGCAGGTCAGGCAGCACGGCGCACTCAGGATGAAGATTGAGCAATGGCTAAGCCTCGGGCTACAGCCCGAGGCGCGGGATATCTACGAATCAGGGCGGCTCCGCACCATCGAGGCGTCCGGCACGAGTATTGTCGGCATTCCTCGGCGGGAGTCCGGGCACCATGTGCTCGGCGACGCATCCTCACGGGAGGAGGCGGTGGTGATTGCGACCATCTTGCGGATTTGCGCGCCCGAGTAGCATCGGCCTTTTCCCGTTTTCGCAAGCCTCCAGCGATCAGTTGGTCCGGCATCGGCGCCAGTAATTCCCGGGCTGGTGATCCCGGGTTCGCCGCGTCGCAAGGCTTTTCGTAAAAGCTGAAAACGCCGGCAATGAATGGCTGTCCGCTTGTCGCGGTCGCCGGACTGGACGCAGGTGCGGCCGAACCGGCTACGGCCTATTCTGCCGGGCGCGTCGCCAACTCCGCACTGATTGCCCGGGCCTGCGCGTAACGGAGCGGACGTAGCACGCCGACGGCTAGCGCCACCACGACGAAGTTCATCACCGCCGCCACTAGGAACACGGCATACCAACTGCCGGTCGTGGTCTTGATGATGTTGGCGAACGGCACGAGCAGCGCCGAGGTGCCCTTGGCGGTGTAAAGCAGGCTGGTGTTGACCGTCGCGTATTTCGGCCCAAAGGCGTCGGTGCATGTGCTGGGGAACAGGCTGAAAATTTCGCCCCACGTGAAGAAGATCAGCGCGGCGGAAATCACGAATAGCCAGGGGCTGGAGCCCACGTAGGCCAGCACCAGGTAGGAGATGCCGCCGAGGGTGAAGGCGATCACCATCGTCGTTTCTCGCCCGATCTGGTCGGAGACCCAGCCGAAGAACGGCCGTGCAACGCCGTTCATGATGTTGTCCACCACCAGCGCTACCGCGAGGGTTGAGGCGCCCAGGAACAGCACGGTCTTGCTGATGCCGAAATCGTCGGCGATCAATGCCAACTGCGCCGTCGCCATCAGCCCGCTGGCGGAAACCATGACGAACATGATGTAAAGCAGCCAGAAGATCGGCGATTGCAGCATCTCCCTTGGGGTGAAGCTGCGCAGCGATTGCGGCACCTTGCGGCTCGGCGGGGCTGGCAGCACCTCGCCGGGGTCCGGAGTGCGCAGCAGCCAGGCCACGACGAACAGGATCACCCCCTGGGCGATGCCGAATACCAGGAAGGTGTGCTGGTAGCCGCTGTTCTCGATCATCGCCTTGATCGGGATGACCGTGACCGCCGCCCCGGCGCCGAACCCCGCAGCCGTCAGCCCGACCGCCAGGCCGCGCCGGTCCGGGAACCATTTGACCGCATTGCCAACGCAGGTTGCATAGATGAACCCGGCGCCGACGCCTGAAACGACAGCGCCGAGGTAGAGCATCCACAGCGCTTCCGCGTAGGAGTTGATGACCCAGGCGATGCCGACCAGCACGCCGCCCAGGGCCACCGTGACTTTCGGCCCACGCCGCCCGCCCAGCATGTCCACCAGTGCGCCGCCCGCCGGGGTCAGCCACGTTTCCAGCGCGATGAAGATGCTGAACGCCCATTGTATCTCGGCCACCGACCAGCCGCGCGCCTGCCTGATCGGCTGGACGAACAGGGTCCAGCCATACTGCAGGTTGGCGATCAGCATCATGCACACGACGCCGAAGACGAGCTGCCACCATCGGAACGACGACGCCGGCCGGACGATCCCTGATTGCATGATCCCCTCCAAGACGCGCTGCTGCGCCTGTATGGAGGATGCTCTATCGCAGCGGATGTTGCCAGGCTATAGCCGCTAGGGCTTGAAATGCGGCCAAGCGTACTAGTGAGCGAACTCCAGGAGTGTTTCCAGGGTCGCCCTGTCTTGCTCATACACGCTTTGGAAACGTCGCAGCCGCTACTCCCGCACCACATAGGTGTGGAACCGCACGGTCCCATCCGGCCCGGCCTCACGGTAGACGCCCTGTATCTCGGTGCTCAGGCCGGGAAACTGGTTCTCGCCGCGCTCAAAGGCCAATAGATAGTCAAGCATCGGCTGCGCCTGTCCGCCCAGGCGCTCGCCGGGCACCACCGTCGCGATCCCCGGGGGATACACCAGCATCAGCGTCGCGGCGATCCGGCCCGCCACCTGGCTGATCGGCAGGTACTCCACCCGGTTCCGCACCAGCATCCGCGCGGCCTCGTGCGGCGCCATCGCCAGTTCCGGCAGGTGCGCGGCCTGGAACTGCTGGCGCTGCAGCCGGCTGATGCCGGCGTCGCGGTAGAACGCATGCATCTGCCCGCACAGGTCGCGCACCCCCATGCCGTGATACCGGGCAGTGCGGCGGCGCACGAAGCCGGGGATCACGTCCTGCAGCCGCGCGTTCTCGTCATGCAGCCGCTTGAAGGTCACGAGCCAGCTCAGCAAGGTGCCGGCCTTGCTGCTTTCGATGCCCGGCGTCAGCAAAAACAGGATGCTGTGCAGGTCGTTCTTCTCGGGAACGATGCGGTTCTCCCGCAGATACTCCGCCAGCACCGGCGCCGGGACCCCATGCGGCAGGTAGTCGCCGCTCACCCGGTCGAAGCCCGGCATCAGCAGCGTCAGCTTGTTCGGATCCGTCATCGCAAACCCTGGCGGAACGTCGTGAAACCCGTGCCAATCGTCGCTGCCCGTCATGGTCCAGAACCGCGCGTCGCTGGCCAGGTCGTCTGTGGGTACGTCCTCCCACGGCGTCGGCCGCGCCTCGGTCTCGGCCGGCGGCCGCCACTCCACTTGGTGCGGAACGAACGGGTCGAAGAACCAGCGGCGGTCAGGGTCGGCATCCCCGGCATATTCCCGCGCCACCATGCGGAGCTTCTTCCGCAACTCGATACCCAGGCGGATGGTGTCGTCCCACAGCACCTCGCCGGCGCGGCCCTTCATCATGTGCGCACCCACGTCGAGCGACGCGAACAGCGGATAGAACGGCGACGTGCTGGCGTGGATCAGCACGCTCTCGTTCAGCCGCCGGTGCTCGACCCGGCGCTGCTGCCCCTTGATGTGGGTGTCCTTGACATGGATCTGCGATGCCTGGCTGAAGCTGGCGAGCTGCTTGTGGGTGCTCTGCGTCGCGATGATCCCGGGGTCGTCCGCTCCCAGCCCCTTCGAGTTGCCTAAGCCCATCGCGAAGCGGTCGCGGAACAGCGGGTGGAACTTCATGAAGCCCGCCCAGGCCTCGTCGAACACGATGTAGTCGCACAGGTGGCCGATGCGCCGCAGGATCACCGTCGCGTCGTAGATGGTGCCGTCATAGGTGCACTGCTCGATCACGGCGACGCGGAACGGCCGCGGGCGCTGCCAGGCGTCGGGGTCCTCGACGAGCGGGTTGGTGCGTATCGCCTCGCGCAGCCGGGTCTCGTCCAGGGCGGCGTGGTCCAGCGGCCCGACCATGCCGTAGGTGTTGCGGTCGGTCGGCAGATAGACCGGCACGCCGCCGCCCAGCAGCAGGGCGCCGTGGTGGGCGGCCTTGTGGTTGTTGCGGTCGAACAGCACCAGGTCGCCCTCCGCCACCAGGGCGCCCAGCACCATCTTGTTGCTGGCCGAGGTGCCGTTCAGCACGAAGTAGGTGCGCTCCGCCCCGAAGATGCGCGCGGCGGCCTTCTGCGCCGCCAGCGCCGGTCCCTCATGGGTCAGCAGGTCGCCCAGCTCCAGCACGGAGTTATCCAGGTCGTCGCGGAAGATCGCGGGGCCGAGGTGCTCGACAAAGATGCGGCCGATGGCGCTGCGGCTGTAAAAGATGCCGCCGTTATGGCCCGGGCAAGTCCAAAGCTGGTTGCCCTGCTCGGCATAGTCCACCAGCGCCCCGAAGAACGGCGTCTTCAGCGTCGCCGCGTAGTTGCGAAGCCGGCTCGCGAGGTTGCGGGCGATGAACTCCGGCGTTTCCTCCGACAGGAAGATGGTGCCGTCCACATGGTTCAGCACGTCCACCGGGATATCCTCCAGCCGCTTGCGGCGCAGCAGGATCATCACCGGCATCTCCAGCCCGCGCTTGCGCACCAGCGAGATCAGCCCGGCCGGCTTGCCCAGCCAGCCGCGCTTGCCCCAGTCCACCACCATGCAGCCAATGGCCGCGTCGGTCTGTATTGCCAGCTCCGCATCGTCCGTGCTGCGGGCCACGAGGACCTGGAACCCCAGCCGCTCGATCTCGGCGACGATGGCCTGCAGGCGCATCCAGTCGAGGTCGGCGGTGTTGAACGAGGGCGCGCAGATCAGGAACTTGAACCGCCGCTCGTATTCCATGAGGTGCGCCTAGCTGGTGTGGGTGGGACGGCCGTGCGGCACCCAAGCGGCACAGCGCCCGCGGGTAGAGGAACGGAGGCTGCCTGACAAGGCGGCCCATCCCAGGTCTTGGTGACAGTTGCAAGGCAGCCGCCTTCTTCTCCCTCTCCCTCCGAGAGAGGGCCGGGGTGAGGGAGAGGGCAAACACCGTGGCTGTTCGGTCGAGAACTGCGTTCGTGCGGCGCAAACGGTGCCCTGCTTCGCAGTCAAGCCCCAGCCCTGTCCCGAAGCAACAGTAAAGCGTGCCGCGCCGCGGCCATAGCGCACACTGCGATCAGGTTCAGACACACAGCGACCTGACCTGAACCTGCAAGTCTCTGCCCGCAAGCAAAAAACTATTCAGGTCTAGCTCCTAAGCGGCCTCCAACCGCCGGACAAGGGCAGAACGGATATGCCGGGCCAGCTCCGCCGCAGCCGGCCGGGCGTGCCGCGGCACATGCAGGTTGACCGCGAACGGCGGCAGTCCCGGCAACCCGGCCTCAGCCGGCAAAACCTCAAGGTCCCCCGGTACCGTGAACGCCAGCCACGCCGTCACCGCAAGGTCGGCGCGCACGGTCGCCGTCGTCGCCTCGATGCTGCCGCTCTCAAACACCGTCCTCCACCCCCTGCCATCCCCACGCAGCGCGTCCAGCACCGCCGGACGGAACGCGCAGGTCTCGGCCACCATCGAAACCGGCAACGGCTGCTTGAGATGGGCGCGCCCACCCCTGGCGCCGACCCAGACAAGCCGCTCGACGCACAGGCACTCCCCATCCGACGGCCCCAACGGCTCCTCGATCAAGGCGAGGTCAACATCGCCCCTCACCAGCGCGGCCATCAGGTCCGGCGACGAGGCGCAGGTCAGCGACACTTCCACCTGCGGGCAGGCATCGGCATAGGTTTTCAGGATCGGGGCCAGGCAGCTTCCCACAAGGTCGTACGGACCGCCCAGCCGGACCGTGCCCTCGACCGCGGTCCCGGTCATGTCCGCCCATAGATCGTCGTTCAAGCCAACCAGGTGCCGCGCCTTCCCCAGCAGGCGCTCCCCGGGCGGAGTCAGCCGGAGGCCGCGCCGGTCCCGCTCAAACAGGGCTGCGCCGAACAGGTCCTCCAGCCGCCTGACCTGCTGGCTGACCGCACCCTGGGTCAAATGGAGGATGTTCGCCGCCGCGGTCATGCTCGCGCGGTCCGCGACGGCGACAAAGGTTCGCAGGAGCGCCAGGTCGAGATTACGTGCCATTTGCCGGCATCATGACTGCTAATGCCTAGCATTGCCAACATTCGGTATCCTGATGCCAGCGGACCAGGCTAGTCCTGCCTGCCGTCATGCAGGAGGCTTGGTTGACGTCCGAAGGGTTCTGGCCGCTTGCCGTGTTCGCAGTGGTGTCCACCATCACGCCGGGCGGTGCCACGACGCTTGCGACGGCGTCGGGCGCGCATTTCGGCTTTCGCCGCTCCGTGCCGCTGGTGTCTGGCATCGCCGTCGGTCTCGCATCCATGGCAGCCGCCGCGGCAGCCGGGCTGGCCGGCGTGCTGCTGACGGCGCCTTCGCTGCAAGTCGCGATGAGGGCGGCTGGCTCGATCTACCTGGCTTGGCTGGCCCTGAAGATCGGGCGCAGCGGCCCGCCGCATCTACGGACGGAGCTGGCCCAGCCGACAGGCTTCGTCGCCGGCGCCTGGATGCTGTGGCACAACCCCAAGGGCTGGGCCATGACCCTTGGCGCCGCCGCCTCGTTCGCCGCGCTTGCAAGCGGCCCGGCAGAACTCGCGGCCCTGCTTGGCCTGACGTTCGGGATGGCTGCGGCGGCCTCCCTGTCGCTCTGGTGCCTCGCCGGGCAACTGCTGGCGCGGCTGCTGCGGACGGACGGGCAGTGGCGAGCGCTGAACGCGGCGCTGGGCGTCCTGTTGGTGGCCTCGATCATCCCGATGTGGCTGTAACAGGCCAGAACCTGCCGCGCCCCGTGAGCGCCGCAGCCCTTACCGCAGGGGCGGCGCGAACTGCAAGCCGCCCTTGGTCCACAGCGCGTTCGGCCCCCGCGCCAGCCCGATCGGCGTGATCGAGCGCTCCCACATGTCGCCGTAGTTGCCGACCTGCTTCACCGTGTTGTAGGCCCACTTGTTGTCCAGGCCGAGCGCCTGGCCCAGGTCGCCATCCCGCCCCAGCAGCCGCTTCACGTCCGGGTTGGTGCTGCCGGCGAAGCTGTCCACGTTGGACTGGCCGACCCCCAGGTTCTCCGCCGAAACCTGGGCGTAGTGGACCCAGCGCACGATGTCATACCACTTGTCGTCGCCCTTGCGTACCATGCTGCCGGACGGGCCGGTGCCGATCGGCTCCGGCAGGATCGTCAGCTCCCCCGCCCTGGCCCCCTGGGCATAGCGGAACCCGGCAAGCTGCGAGCTGTCGGTCGTAAAGGCGTCGCAGCGCCCGGACAGGAACGCCTGCTGTATCTCGTTCACCCCGCCGATCTGCACCGGGGTGAAACCGATCTTGTTGGTGCGCGCCCAGTCTGCCAGGTCCAGCTCGGTGCTGGTGCCGGGCCGGACGCAGATCGAGGCGTCCTTCA
>CAXTDP010000102.1:0-11776 GCA_964242295.1 uncultured Acetobacteraceae bacterium
GCCGGGCTGTGCGACAAGCTGTTCGACATCAACGAAAAGCTGGAGATCGTGCCCCAGCTCGCCACGGAATACGAGTGGACCGACCCGACCACGCTGGTCATCCACCTGCGCCAGGGTGTGAAGTTCCAGGACGGCACCGGGATGGATGCGGCGGCGGTCAAGTATTCGCTGGACCGCCATGTTTCGATGCAGGGCAGCTTCCGCCGCAGCGAGCTGAGCACGATGGACCGGGTGGAGGTCGTGGACCCGCAGACCGTCCGCATCGTGCTGAAAACGCCGTCATCGCCGTTCCTGGCGCAGTTGGCAGACCGGGCCGGCATGATCGTCTCGCCCAAGGCGGCGGAGGCCGAGGGCAAGGACTTCGGCCTGCATCCCGTCTGTGCCGGGCCGTTCGCGTTCAAGGAGCGGGTGCCGCAGGACCGCATCGTGCTGGAGCGGTTCCCGGGCTACTGGGACGCCGACAAAATCAAGCTGGAGCGGGTGGTTTATCAGCCGATCCCTGACAGCAGCATCCGCCTGGCTAACCTGCAGGCCGGTAGCGTCGAACTGGTGGAGTTCATCCTGCCGACCGACTTGGACGCCGTCCGCAAGAACCCCAAGCTGAAGATCGCGATCACCGACTACCTCGGCTACCAGGGGCTGAGCTTCAATGTGGGGAACGGCCCCCGGTCCAAGGCGGCGATCACGTCGGACCCACGCCTGCGCCGCGCCTTCGAGCTGTCGCTGGACCGGGATGCGCTGGTGCAGGTGGTTTATGCCGGGCTTTACACCCCGACGGCGCAGGCGGTGTCGCCCAGCAGCCCCTACTTCATCGCCGACGTGAAGCCGCCGGCACGCGACGTCGCCAAGGCGAAGGCACTGATGAAGGAGGCCGGCGTGACCGGTCCGGTCCCGGTGGACATGATGGTGCCGAACAACCCTGACATCCGGCAGGCCGCCGAGGTGATCCAAAGCATGGCGGCCGAGGCCGGCTTCGACGTGCGGATCACCGCGACTGAGTTCGCCTCGGCGCTGCAGGCGGAGTCCCGCGGCGACTACGTTGGCTTCATCCTGGCCTGGTCCGGCCGCGTTGACCCGGACGGCAACCTGTACAGCTTCCTGCATACCGGCGGCGCGTTGAACACGATGAACTACAGCAACCCCACCGTGGACAAGGCGCTGGACGACGCCCGCCTGACCGCCGATGTCCCAAAGCGGCGCGAGCTGTATGCCGCCATGTGGGCCGCCGAGCGCCAGGACCTGCCGATCCTTTATCTGTGGACGCAGAAGAACATCGCTGGGCTGTCCGCCAAGGTCGAGGGGTTCCGCCCCATGCCGGATGGCATGATACGCCTGCAGGGCGTTAGCCTGGCGAAGTAGGCGGCACATGCGCGGACATCTCGCCGGACGCCTGCTACAGGTGATCCCCACCATCATACTCGTCAGCATGCTCGTGTTCGCGCTACAGCAGCTTATGCCCGGCGACCCCGCCGTGGTGTTGGCCGGGGAGGAGCGCGGAGACCCCGTGGTGCTGGCGCAAATACGCTCCGAGCTGTGGCTGGACCGCTCCATCCCCGTGCAATACCTGCACTGGATCGGCGGCGTGCTGCACGGCGACCTCGGCTTCTCGTGGCGCATACGCCAGCCCGTCGCGGCGCTGGTCGCGGAGAAGCTGCCGGTGACGCTGCAACTCGGCGCGATGGCCTTCGTGATCGCACTGTGCATCGGCGTGCCGATGGGCATCCTGTCCGCCGCCCAGCGCAACCGCCCGCTGGACTATATTGCCAACCTGGTCGGGCTTGCCGGGCTGAGCACGCCGAACTTCTGGCTAGGGATCATGCTGATCCTGCTTGTCTCGGTGAAGCTGGGCTGGTTGCCGCCCTCCGGCTACGTGCCGCTGGCCGAGGACTGGCGCCAGTCGCTGGCCACCACCATCATGCCGGCCTTCGTGCTGGGCAACAGCATCGCCGCTATCCTGATGCGCCACACCCGCAGCGCCATGCTGGGAGCACTGGATCAGGACTACGTACGCACCGCCAGGGCCAAGGGACTGCGGGAATCGACGGTCGTGCTGCGCCATGCCTTCCGCAACGCCCTGGTTCCCGTGGTGACGCTGGGCGCGCTGGAACTCGGCACGCTGCTCTCCGGCGCGGTGCTGACAGAGCAGGTATTCAGCATCCCCGGTTTCGGCAAGCTTGTCGTGGATGCCGTGTTCAACCGGGATTACCCGGTGGTCCAAGGCGTGGTACTGGTGACCGCTGGGCTGTTCATCCTGCTGAACCTGCTTGCCGACGTGCTGTATGTCGTCATCAACCCGCGGCTGCGCACGGCATGAGCAGTGCTAGCGCCGCCGTCACGCGCAGCCCGGCGATCATCGCACTCACCCGTTTCCGCGCCAGGCCGGCGGCGGTGTTCGGCTTCATCGTAGTGGCGGTGTTCGTCCTGATCGCCGTCGCGGCGCCGCTGGTGGCGCCTTATGACCCCATCGCCACAAGCTGGACGGCCATACGCAAGGCGCCGTCCCTGCAGCACTGGATGGGCACGGACGAGAACGGGCGCGACGTGCTGTCCCGTGTGGTGTTCGGCGCGCGGGCGTCGTTGCTGGCCGGAGTGGTGTCGGTGCTGATTGCGGCCGGGGTCGGCGTCCCATTGGGATTGCTGGCGGGCTTCACCGGCGGCTGGGTGGACGGCGTGATCGGCCGGGTGGTGGATGCCATGCTGGCCTGCCCGTTCCTGATCCTGGCAATCGCCTTGGCGGCGTTCCTCGGCCCGTCGCTGACCAATGCCATGATCGCGATCGGCATCACTGCCGCGCCGATCTTCGTACGCGTCTCGCGCGGCGCAACGATGGACGCCGCGACGCACGAGTACGTCGAGGCCGCCCGAGCCACCGGCAACCCGCCCTGGCGCGTCGCAATGCGCCACGTGCTGCCGAACATCGTGCCGCCCGTGCTGGTGCAGGCGACACTGGCGATTGCCGCCGCCATCATCGCAGAAGCCAGCCTATCCTTCCTGGGGCAGGGCCAGCAGCCGCCAGCCCCGAGCTGGGGCAGCATGTTGAATTCCGCCCAACGGTTCCTGGATCAGGCACCGTGGCTTGCCGTGTTTCCTGGGGCTGCCATCTTCTTGGCCGTGCTGGCCTTCAACCTGGTAGGTGACGGCTTGCGCGACGCTCTGGACCCGCGGCGGCGTTGATTTCTACCATGCCGGGGGTCTCCGCTGCGGCAACTTCCGTCGTCACAGGCTGAGAAACACCCAGCGGCTTGCCGCCAGGTTCCGCCTAATTCAGCCGAGCACCCACGGTATCGGTCCCCAACACAAGGGACTGGACACCAGCGACGCCGCCGCCGTTTGCTGTACGCCGGCCACTGCCCGGCCCACCTGCCGCAGACCGCAGCAATGCGGCGACGAACGACCGTCCCCAAGCCAGAGCCGAGGTCCCGCGCAATGCGTCCCAACTTTCCTGCCAACGCGCCTGACGCTCTGCCAGGCTCATGTTGAGCGCCGTGTCCAGGGCATCCGCCAACTGGTCGGGATCATGCGGGTTCACGATCAGCGCCGAGCCGAGTTGCCGCGCAGCACCGGCGAACCGCGACAGTATCAGCACGCCAGGGTCCTGGGGGTCCTGTGCGGCAATGAACTCCTTGGCCACCAAGTTCATGCCGTCCCGCAACGGCGTCACCAGCCCGACCCGGGCTTCCCGCATGTAGCCGGCCATCGTGCTGCGTGCCCCGGCGCGCGCGACCAGGCGCACTGGAACCCAATCCGCCTCGCTGTAGGCGCTGTTGATGCTGCCGACCGCCTGCTCCACCGCGTTGCGCAGGTCCTGGTATGCGACGACATCCTTGCGGGACTCTGCGGCGATCTGCAGGAACGTCGTCCGCCGGTGCCACTGCGGCCGGGTTTCCAGCAGGCGACGATAGCCGGCCAGGCGCTGCGGCAGGCCCTTGGTAGGGTCCATCCGGTCCACGCCCAGGATCAGGCGCTGGCCGGACAGGCTGCGCCGCAACCGCTCGGTCGGGGCGGCAAGCCAGGAGTCTTCCGCCGTGGCAGCGAACTCTTGCGCCTCGATCTCGACTGGGAACACACCTAGGCGCACCTGCCGCCGTCCGACCTGCAGCCGCCCGGCATCCACGCGCGTGGCATCGCCATGCCGCGTCGCAGCCTCGGCAAAGTTTTCGACGTCGTTAGACGTCTGGAAGCCTACCAAATCGCACGCGAGCAAGTCCCGCACCAAGGCCTCGCTTTCCGGCACGCTGGCCAGCATGTCGGCGGACGGAAAGGGAATGTGTAGGAAGAACCCGATCGGTGCCAGCACGCCTCGCGCTCGCAGCAGGGACGGCATAGCCATCAGGTGGTAATCGTGTATCCAGATCAGGTCGTCGGCCCGCAACAAGGGCCGCAAGCCCTCGACGAAGCGCTCGTTCACCGCACGATAGGCCAGCGCATTGCGCCGGTCGAAGGTCATCATCTCAGGCATCGAGTGAAGCAACGGCCATAACGTGCTGTTCGAAAACTCGTTGTAGTAGCGGTCATGCTCGTCAGCGGACAGGTCGAGCGTCGCAAACTGCACCTGGCCTGAGTCCATCATCTTCGCCTGATTGGACGGGGCGTCAACGATGCGGCCGCTCCAGCCGAACCAAACGCCGCCACGGCGCTCCATCAGCGATTCGAGCGCGACCGCCAAGCCACCGGCCTGGGCCCCCGCGGCAGATGGCGCGGGAACGCGGTTGCTGACGACAACGAGGCGGTTCATCGGAGCGCCAACAAGGCCACAGGCAACCGGCCAAACAATTGCGTCATCGGAATCCGGTCCTTGCCCATGACAGTCTCCATACCATCCAGGATATCACTCAATGCCCGGTCAGCAACACTTTGTGGCAACACCAGGCTGGTTTCTCCCCAGAGATCGGGCTGAATTAACGGGAAATTCATCTGTGCCTGCACCGCACCTGGCAACCGGCTGACCGCCACCACGGCTGCCCGGCCCTCATGCACCCTGGCATACGCAAGAACGGCGCCAGCCTGCGGCCCTTCCGCCTGCAAAGGCACATAAGCGCCCTCGGTGAACAGCGTCGGCGCCTCCGCCCGCAGGGCGAGCGTGCGGGCGATGATGGCCTGCTTGACCCGACCATCGCGCCACGATTGCATCAGATCGGCGGGCGGAACGCCGGCATCCAGCGACGCTTCGCGGGCGGCAAAGTCCACCGGGCGACGGTTGTCCGGGTCCACAAGGCTGAAATCCCAGTATTCCGTGCCTTGATACAGGTCGGGGATGCCGGGACAGGTCAGCCGCAGCATCGCCTGCGACAGGCTGTTGACCAACCCCGCCGGGATGATCCGTGCGGCAAAGGCTGCCAACTCCCCTGTCATGTCCACCGACCGCTCGGGATCGAGCAGCCCCGCCAGGAACGTGCGGCAGGCGCCTTCATACTCGGCGTCCGGCGCGGCCCAGCCAGTGCGCCGTTTCGCCTCCCGCAGCGCCTTTTCCAGCCAGCCGGCGATCCGGTCCTCCAGCGCCTTCAAGCCCGGGCGGTCCTGCGGCAGCAGGTCGGGCGGCCAGGCGCCGACGAGGGTCTGATAGAGCATGACCTCATCAGCCGGGTCCGGCGCCGGGCCGTCCGGCAGGTCCCGGCGCAACGGCGCGTTCAAGCGCATCCAGCGTGCCAGGGCTGCTTCCCACTCGCCGGGTACTTCGCTCAGCACTGCCAAGCGCGCCCGGTTGTCCTCGCCACGCTTGTGGTCATGGGTCGCGGTGGCGAGCAGGGCATTCGGATAGCGTTTCTGCCGCTCTCGCATCACGCCGTGAAAGGCGGCCGGAGTGATGGACCACTGTGACGGCTCCGATCCCACTTCATTGCGGGACAGCAGGCGGCCATAGCGGTAGAAGGTTGTGTCCTCCACCGACTTGGCCGCCGTCGGGGCGGAAAGCTGCTGGAAACGCACCATCGCCCGCTGCCATTCCTGCCGCCGGGTGCCGGCCGGCACCTCACGCAGCCCGGCACCGGCCAGCCAGGCGCCGACCAGCTCCAGCAGCGACCGGTCGGCGGAGCGCACCGTACGCCGAGCGCCGGCCATCGCCCAATCCATCACTCGTTGATCCACGGTGGAGATGCCTGGCGCCCCGGCATAAACACGGTAGGTGTGAAAATGCACCAGCAGTTCCACCAGCGTGGCCCGGACGGCGCTCAGGGTGTAGTCGCGAGTCGCCAGGCTGCGCCGGGCAATACGGTGCAGGGCATTGGCAGTGGCAAACAGCTCGCTGCTCAGGCTCTCCGTCAGGATTTTGCGGCGGGCCGGCATCGCTTCGTCATCGAACGCGGCGGCCCGGCCGGTCAGCGTCGTCCACAGCGCGGTCAGCGGCGCCTCGCCCGCGGGATCATGCAGCACAGCGGAGGCGTCGTTCATGAAGTCGTAGCCGGTGGTGCCGTCAGTTGCCCAGTCGGACGCCAAACGTTCATGCGGCGCAAGTATCTTCTCGATCCACAGGATCGGCTTCTGGCCGCGCAAGCCTTCCGGCCGTTGCTCCGAGGCGGTCATCAGGCGGCGGCGCAGCTTGCGGCAGTATTCGCGCGGGTAGGCCAGGCCATCCACATGGTCTATGCGTACGCCATCAATCAGCCCCTCTGCATACAGGCGCAGCACCGTGCGGTGCGTCGCCTCGAACACCTCCGGCACCTCGACCCGTACCCCGGCCAAGCCGTTCACGTCGAAGAAGCGGCGCCAGTTGATCTCGTCCGTCGCGGCCCGCCACCAGGCCAGCCGGTAGCTCTGCCGCTCCAGCAGCCGGTGCAGCCGCTCCTTGCCCTCGGGCAGCTTGACCGAGTAGGCGTGCAGGCATTCCGCAAGCGCCTTGCGATAGGTCGGTTGCAGGAGTTCCTGCCGCGCTGCCTCGGCCTCCTGCCGCACAGCCTCGCCACCGCCGGCGCCCAGTTCGGCGAAGGCTCGGGCAGGCGTTTCCAGCGGGCCGCCGGTGGTCAGCAGCACCGACGCATAGTCGCGCGGGTTTATCGGGAAACGGTGGTCGTGATAGCCGACGAACAGCCGTCCGTCCGCCTCATCGAACCTCAGCACAAGCTCGCCGTCGTCCAGGCACTCGCCATAGGATTTGCCCAGGAAGGGCGCCAGCAGGCGCCCGCGCAGGGAGGCGTCGGGTGGGTCCCAGTCTATGTCGAAGTATTCGGCGTAGGGGCTGCTGCGCCCCCATTCCAGCACGTCCAGCCACCAGGCATTGTCGTTGCCGCCGACGCCCATATGGTTCGGCACGATGTCCAGGATCAGCCCCATGCCATGCTCGCGCAACCGGGCCACCATGCGGCGCAGCGCGTCCTCACCGCCCAACTCGGGGTTGATGGTGTTGTGGTCCACGATGTCGTAGCCGTGGGTGGACCCTGCACGCGCCTTCAGCAACGGGGAGGCATACAGGTGGCTGATGCCCAACTTGTCGAAGTAGGAGACCAGTTCCGCCGCCTGATCCATGGTGAAGTTTTTGTGGAACTGTAGCCGCGCGGTGGCGGATAGTGGCTTCATGCGGTAGTCCCTATGGTGTTCAGGGGGTCCAGCCGTTTCGCCACTCCAGGCGCGTCCAGCAGGTCCGCGGCATTGCCGGGAAGGCGGCGGCGCCAGTTCGGGTGCTCGTCCATCGTGCCCGGCAGGTTCGGTTGCTCCGGCAACGCCAGCGCATCCTCGATGGGCACGATGACGAACTCGCAGGCGGACGCGCCGATATGGCGCACGGCGGCGTCAACGACGGGATGGGCGTCCCAATCGGCCGGCGGGTCGCCTTGGGCAGCGCCGCTTTCCTGCATCGCCTGCCACAGCAAGTTGCGGTCGCGTCCCCGTGCCTGCCATTCCCAAGCCTGGTTGCCCTCGTCGCCGAGCAGGCCGACATCTGCGCGCCATTGCAGGTCCCGTCCGGTCCACCAGCCTGCCACAGTGGCCAAGTCGTGCGTGCTGGTCATCGCAGCGGCAGCGGTGGACCAGGTGCTGGGCGGGGTGAACCGGTCCAACTGGTCCCGCTCGAACCACAGCACGCGCATTCCCAGCACTCCCGCCGTGTCCATGCGATCCTGGAAGCCCTCCGGAATGGTGCCAAGGTCTTCCCCAAGCACGACCGCCTTGTGCCGGTGGCTTTCCAGCGCAATCAGGCGGAGCAGGTCGGCGGTGGGATAAGCGACATAAGCGCCCTCTTTTGCCGAGGCGCCATCCGGGACGACCCACAGGCGCGCCAACCCGAGCGCGTGGTCTATGCGGACGCCGCCTGCATGCCGCATGGCGCTGCGGAGCAACTCGATATACGCGCCGAAGCCATTCTGCACGAGGCCGCGGGGACTAAAAGCGGCCAGGCCCCAGTTCTGCCCCTCGATGCTGAGCAGGTCCGGCGGTGCGCCAATGGATAGGCCTAGCAGGGTTTCCGACTGCCGGCTCCAGCAATGGCTGCCGCCGGAGTCCGCACCGACCGCCAAGTCGGCAATCAGCCCAATAGGCATTCCCGCTGCCCGGGCCGCACGTTGCGCTTCGCCCAGGCTGCGGTCGGCCATGAACTGCATGAAGGCATGCAGGCTTATGGCGTCAGCATGCTCACGGGCGAAGGCCTTCACGGCGGGGCTGGCGGGGCTGCGGTATTCCTCGGGCCAGGTGCGCCAGTGCCAGCGCGTGTGATCAGCGCCGAAGATATGGTCGTGCAGCGCCTCGAACCGCGCATGGGTTTCCAGCACGTCGCCTTCGCGCTGCCGGTATGAATCCAGTTGAGCCAGCGTATCCGCATCCGCGGCGGCGAACAGCGCACGCAACGCCGCAAGCCGGGCACGGCCGGCGGTTGGCCAGTCCACCAGGCCGGTGTCGCCGGTATCCGGCATGTCCAGCCGGGTATGCAGCACATTCAGCAACATGCGGCTGGATGGCGAGTAAGGGCTGAAGCGGTCGGGATCGGCGGAAAACTGGGCGTGCACGGGGCTGATTGCTACTGCGGCGGCTCCGTGCGACGCCGCGGCGCCCACCAAGTCCTGCAAACCGCCGAAATCGCCCAGTCCGCCATCGCCAGGCCGCCGTAGTGAGTAGAGCTGCGCCGCTAGCCCCCACAAGCGCCGGCCCGGGGCCGCGTCCTGCACCGGGTAGCAATGATCCGGCGCAACGGCGACCGTGATCTGACTGCTCCCAACGGTCAAGCGATGGTAGCCCAGCATGTCAATCGGCGGAAGGGTGGAGCCGCTGCCAGCCCCGGTCAGAATGCCGGTCCGGATCGTACCATCCTCTAGCATAAGTTCGAACCGTCCAGGACCGGCGGCAATGGGAGTGGCCACTCCAACCTGCGCGGTTATCAGCGGCGGCAGCTTCCCCGACGCGCCGGCAAGCTGCGCCTGACTTTCCGCAACCGCGGCCTCGGTGTCTGCCGGCAAGCCGAGTGCACCCAATACAACGCGCAGAGTGTTCGGCGCCACATCATGCCATCCACCATGCACATCCCGCCAGCGCGGCGCTACGCCGGCCGCCTGGGCCAGCGACGACAACGCTTCATCAGTCATGCCGGAAGGATGTGCGCGACGAAACTGCCCGGCGGCAGCGTGGCGCCTACAGCCTCGGACGGCACGGCAGCGACGGGTGTTGCATCCGGCAAGCCGGACGGCACCGGCGCATCACCGAGGTTCAAGCCAACCAACAAGCGTCCGCCGTTGCCGAGCCGCCAGGCCGCACGCAAAGCACCCTTACCGAGAATCTCGACACCCTCGCTCCGGCAGCCCACCAGGCCCGGCACGATGCGGTCTCGCCGGATGTCCAGCAGTGATCGGATGAAAGCAGCGGTTCCGGTATCGCCGCTGTTTGGCACGGATGCCTCGAAGGTGGCGGGGCTGTTCGGATCGGGGATTGCGTCCCGCCGCGCCGGGTCATGGAACGCCGCGAAGTGCTTGAACTCCGCCCGCCGCCCCTCGCGGATCAGCCCAGCCAACTCGTCATTATGACTGGTGAAGAACAGGAACGGGCTGGTCGCGCCATTCTCCTCGCCCATGAACAGCATCGGGATGAACGGAGACAGCAGCAGCAGTGCAGTGGCAGCACGCAGCTTGCCGGGATCGGTCAGCGTCGTCAGCCGATCGCCCATCGCCCGGTTGCCGATCTGGTCATGGTTCTGCAGGCACATGACGAAATCCGTGGTTGGCAGGTGACCGCTCGGCTCGCCACGTGGGCGTTGGAGGTGTGGCGACATCTGGCCCTGGTAGGCGAAACCATCCCGCAAGCAGGTCGCCAGCAGGTTGGTCGCATCCTGAAAATCTTCGTAGTAGCCCTCCGACTCGCTGGTCAGCAGCACGTGCATGCAGTGATGGAAATCGTCCGCCCATTGCGCGTCGAAGCCTGGCGCATTCGGTCCAGACCGCAGCAGCGCCGCCCGGTTGTTTTCATGCTCCAGCACGAGGTGGACTTGCCGGCCTGGTTCGACCCCGGACCGTATGGCCCCGGCAAGGTCATGCAGGAACGACTCTTCGGAGATCGCATGGACCGCATCAAAACGTAGCCCGTCGAAGCGGTACTCCTGCAGCCAGAACAGGGCATTCTGGATGAAGTAGTCGCACACTTCGGGACGTTGGAAGTCTATTGCGGCGCCCCAGGGAGTGTGGAGCTCCTCACGGAAGAACGTCTTGGCGTAAGCATGGAGGTAGGCGCCATCGGGGCCAAAGTGATTATACACCACGTCGAGCATGACCATCAGGCCCAGCCCATGCGCCTCATCCACCAGCGCCTTCAACTCGTCGGGCGTGCCATAGGCAGAGTCAGGGGCATAAGGCAGCACCCCGTCGTAGCCCCAGTTGCGGCCGCCGGGAAAGTCGGAGATCGGCATGATCTCAATGGCAGTGATGCCGAGGGCCCGAAGCTCGGGCAGGCGGCGGCGGATGCCGGAGAAGCCGCCCATCGCGCCGGCGTGCAACTCATATACCACCGCCTCATGCCATGGCCGCCCGGCCCAACCCGTGTTGCGCCACTCATAGGACCTTGGGTCCACGACAACGCTAGGATCATGCACGTCCGGCGCCTGTTGACGTGACGCCGGATCAGGCACCGCCAGGCCGTCCGGCATACGGTAGCGGTAGCGCGTCCCAGCCGGCACGCGGCAAGTCAAGCTATGCCAGCCGCCATCCTCTGCCCGCATCGGCACAGCGTCACCGCCGTTCAACTCAAGCTCGACATGCTCCGCCGTTGGCGCCCATAGCCGGAAGCGGGTGCTACCGTCCTCTTGCACCTCCGCACCGAACGGAAGCGGATGCGCGTGACGTAGCGTAGAAACCGGGAAATCGGCCATATTAATCCAAACAAAGGATGAGTGTCGCAAGCGGCGGCAAGGTAAGGGTTAACGAAACCGGCAAGCCATGCGCCGGTTCCCCGTCCGCCACGACTCCGCCATAATTCCCTATGCCAGAACCGCCATATAGGGTGGCATCCGAATTCAACACCTCCGTCCACCGGCCGGCTGTCGGTACGCCCACACGGTAACCATGCCGCGGCATTGACGTGAAGTTGCAGACCACCAGCACCGGCGGCGTCCCGTGGCCAAGGCGGAGGTAGGCAAACACCGAGTTGCTGGAGTCCTCCACCACCACCCATCGGAAGCCCGAAGGGTCGCAGTCGCCCAGGTGCAGCGCCGGAATCCCGCGATACGCCGCATTAAGATCGTGCAGCAGGGTCTGCACGCCCTGGTGCTCCGGCACGTCCAACAGGTCCCAGTCCAGTCCGGTGTCGTGGTTCCATTCGCGGTCCTGCGCGAACTCGCCGCCCATGAACAGCAGCTTCTTGCCGGGGTATGTCC
>CAXTDP010000103.1:0-11569 GCA_964242295.1 uncultured Acetobacteraceae bacterium
GAGCTTAGGCGCCGATCCATGCACCACGCTGGGGCGCGCATTGGGCGTGCCTGGGCCTTGCGCTCCGTCGTCCACGCCTCCGACACGCGATTGCCGGGCAGGCGCTTGTGGCGGCTTGCGTCGGCGTTCACATGGCTGCCGTCCACGGCCGCGTCCTCGCCGGGAACGAGGCCGGCCTCCATGCAGCGGCGCACAACCTGCTCAAACACGGCACGGAACACGTTGCCGTCGCGGAAGCGGCGATGCCGGTTCTTGCTGAAGGTGCTGTGGTTCGGCACGACGTCGCCCACAACAAGGCGGCAGAACCAGCGATGCGCCAAGTTGAGGTGCATCCCGGCGCAGAGCTTCCGCTCGGAGCGGATGCCGCCGAGGTAGCCGACCAGCAGCATGCGTATCATCAGCTCCGGATCGATCGAGGGACGCCCGATCAGGCTATAATGGGGCGCCATGATGCGCCGGATGAACGCCGTGTCCAGCAATGCGTCCACCGCACGAAGCAAGTGGTTGGCTGGAAGGTGGTCATCGATCCGGACCGTGGAAAACACCGGCTCCGCCATGACCCGCTTGCCCATCATCACCGCCTCCATCGCACCTTGGAGACCAATGAATCACAGCCGCTCGCTCTATCCTAACGGCGGCTACAGCGCCTCTTTCAACAGCATCATCTAATTTCCGTTACGTCCGACCGGTAGCCCTCAACCTTCGAAGACACTGATGCCCGGTTTGCTTGGCTGCCGACCCATGCCGTTCCAGCTTTGTCCGCTTATGCGTACCAGAAGCCCAGTTCGTTGGTTCCGGCCGGGAGTTGCCGGTCCGTTGTGGGAAGCGGGCGGTAAGGTGACGTCAGTTGAGCAACCGATTGGTGCGGAAGATCGCCACGACGTGGTCCACGAAAACCCGAACCTTCGAGGCGACGCGGGAGGCCGGTGCGTAGAGCACGCTGACATCCGCAGCCGCGGGCGTCCAATCCGGCAGCAGCCTCAGCAGCGTTCCGGCGGCCAGGTCCTCCGTGACCAGCCAAGTCGGCAGCACCGCGATGCCGAGCCCGGCGAGCGCCGCCTGCCGTACCGCTTCGGAGTTGTCCGCCCGGAACGGCCCTTGTACCCGTACCGCGTCCTCGCCACTTGGCCCGGTGAAATGCCATTCGTTTCCGGTCGTGAGCAGGGTGTAAGCGAGGCAATCATGCTGCAGCAAGTCCTTGGGCGTCAGCGGCTCGCCCTTTGCGGCCAGGTATGCGGGCGATGCGACCGGCACCCGGGTGCTGCGACCGACGTGCCGTGCGATCAGGCTCATGTCGGACAGCTTGCCGATCCGGATCACGACGTCCGCGCCGTCCGCCACCAGGTCGGTGAAGCGATCGCTCATTGCTAAGTCCACGGTCAGCCCGGGATGCCGGCGCAGGAAGTCCGGCAGCGTCGGCATCAGGTGCAGGCGCCCGAACGCCACCGGCGCTCCCACCCGCAAGGTGCCGCGCGGTGACCCGTGCAGGTCCGCAGCTCCGGCCTCGGCTTCGTCCAGCTCTGCCAAGATACGCTTGGCGCGGACGTAGAGGGCAGACCCGGCCTCCGTCAGCGACAGGTGCCGCGTCGTTCGTTGCAGCAGTTGCGTCCCGAGCCGGGCTTCCAGGTCAGCCAGCTGCTTGCTGACCGTCGGTTGCGACAGGTTGGCCTCCCGTGCCGCGGCCGACAGGCTGCCTGCTTCGACGATCCGGGTGAACAGGAGGAGGCTGGTAAACCGATCCACAGGCCAGGTCACTCATCGCTAGGAGGCATCAATCCTATGCCCAATGCGGTCTTGATGAATAGATGCCGGGGAGTGCATGTCTTGGTCAACGGGATGGAAGACACACGGTGGCGTTGCAGGACAAGCTCGATGCGATACGCACCCAGTTCCACGGCAAGGCACCGGCGCAGGTGATTGCTGCGCTGGAGGCGGCCACTGCGGATCTCGCGGCGACCGGACAGGCCGCGCGCGCCCTCAAAGTGGGGGACAGCGCACCGCTGTTTGCCTTGCCTGGGCCAGATGGCAAGGATGTCAGCTCGGGCGAGTTCCTCGCTCGCGGGCCGCTGGTGATTACCTTCTACCGCGGCGTGTGGTGCCCCTATTGCAACGCGGAGCTCCAGGCGTTGCAGGAAGCACTGCCGAGCATCCAGGAGTTGGGCGCGTCCCTGGTGGCGATCTCCCCTGAGAGCGCGGCCAACAGCCGCAAATCCATCCGGCAGAACGAGCTGTCGTTCCCGATCCTGACGGACAAAGGCAACGGGACGGCTGCGCTGTTCGGGCTGCGCTTCCGCCTGCCGGCCGAACTTGTCGCCATCTACAAGGGGTTCGGGAACGATCTGGCGCTGATCAACGGCGAACCGTCCTGGACGTTGCCGATGCCGGGCCGCTTCGTGGTCACGCCAGACAGCACCATCACCTATGCCGAGGTCAATCCGGACTACACTCGGCGGCCCGACCCGGCGTTGATGCTGCCAGCCCTGCGTGAGGCGGCTGATCGCGCCGCCCAGCAGGCAGCATGACGCTGCATCACGGTCTTGCAGCCCTGCGTGTGAGTTCCACCCGGCGTGCCACGCCCGGCCGGCCGTCGTTGTTCGAAGCCGGCCTCAACGCCCTGCAGCGGTCCGGTATCCTGGACATGGCGATCGGGACCGGGCAGCAAGCCCCCGATTTCGAGTTGCCGGGCAAGGACGGGGCGGCAATCCGCCTCAGCAGCTTGCTCGCCAGTGGACCTGTCGTGGTCACCTTCTATCGTGGCGGCTGGTGCCCATACTGCAACCTGCAGCTTCGCGCCTACGAGTCCATGCTGCCAGAGCTGACAGCACTCGGAGCCCGGCTGGTGGCGGTTTCGCCGCAGGCGCCTGACCCCAACAGCGATGTCACGGCCCAGCATACCATGGACTTCGATGTGTTGAGCGATGCCGGCAATCAGGTGGCCCGGCGTTACGGCCTGGTATTCCAGTTGCCTCCATCGTGGCGGGACGCTTATGCCGGAAAGGGCATTGTGCTGCCGGAGATCAACGGCGGCGCCGACTGGGACCTACCCGCACCGGCGACCTTCGTGGTCGAGCCATCCGGGCGCATCACCTTATCCTACGTGGACGTCGACTATCGCAACCGGCTGGAGCCGGCCGAGATCCTGGCCGGGGTGCGTTCCCTGCATCATTCCCCGGCATCCGCCAACAACGATGGCCCGACGAGCTGCCCGCCGCGCAAGGAGACAAACCCGGCGCGCCAAGCTCGTAGCGCCGGTCGCATGCGCAACATGGGAGTACGACGGTGAGCGGTATCGCTTCGTGGCAAACAACTCGTCCCGGTGGCCGTCGGCTGCACCCTTGGTCGGTACGAATCATGCACTGGACCAACGCTGTCGCAATGCTTGTCATGATCACCTCGGGTTGGGGGATCTACAACGACGACGTGATCATACGCGGCCTGCACTTCGCCAAGGGCATGCGTCTTGGCGACTGGGCCGCGTGGAGCCTGAACTGGCATTTCGCCGGCATGTGGCTGCTGGCGATCAACGGCCTGTGCTACCTGCTGTATGGCGCGGTGACGGGTCGGCTGCGCGAGCGGCTACTGCCGATCCGCTTGGGCGACATCATCCAGACCGTGCGTGACACCCTTCGGTTCAAGATCGAGCATAACGACCTCACAACCTATAATGCCGTCCAGAAGATACTCTACATCGTTGTGATCCTGGCCGGCATCTCCCAGGTCGTGACGGGACTGGCGATCTGGAAGCCGGTCCAGTTCTCGGGGCTGGTGTCGTTGCTGGGCGGCTTCCAGGGCGCACGATTCATCCACTTTGCCGGCATGTCGGTGATCGTCGGCTTTCTGCTCGTCCACGTGCTGCTGGCGCTGCTGGTGCCAAAGACGTTGTGGGCCATGCTGACCGGCGGCCCAAAGGTGGGGCCGTCCGGGCACGGCGAACCGGCGAGGCCGCGATGAAGTCGCCTTTCCGCCCCGACCGGCTGCCGGATCCCGCCATCCTGGACGATCATCGCCCGCTGCTGAGGTCCCTGGAACGGCGCGGACTGATCCGGGGCGGTCTGTCGCTGGGCGCCCTCACCATGCTGACAGGGTGCGACGTGACCCGGCCCAAATCCGTCGAGGCCGCGCTGCTGGCCATCTCCCGGCTGAATGATGACGTGCAAGCGATGCTGTTCGACCCGAACAAGCTCGCGCCAACCTACCCGGCCTCAACGGTGCTGAAACCGCCCAAGTTCAACGCCTACTACGACGTCATGGACGTCAAGCCAGTGAACGGAGCGGATTGGCGCCTCGACCTCGCCGGGTTGATCGCCGACAAGCGGCCCTGGACGGCGCCCGAGATCAATGCCCTGCCGCAGCGTACGATGGTCATCAAGCATATCTGCGTTGAGGGTTGGGACTACATCGGCCAATGGTCGGGCGTGCCTCTGCGCACATTCCTCGAACGCGTCGGCGCGGACCTGCGCGCCAGGTATGTCGCGTTCAAGACAGCCGACGATTATCCAAGCAGCATCGACATGGCGACGGCTCTGCATCCACAAACGCTGCTCGCGACGAAATACGCCGACGAGGTGCTTGCAGACCCGTTCGGCTTTCCGCTGCGACTTCGGATGTCGACCAAGCTCGGCTATAAGAACCCGAAATGGATCACCGCAATCGAGGTGACCAATACATACTCCGGCGGCTACTGGGAGAACCTCGGCTTTCCTTGGTTCGCCGGCATATGAATGCGCCCGTTTGCGGAGGGAAAAGCGCCCTACGGTCGTCCGTGAAGGCGGCAAGACGTTGCCTGGCGCTCGCCGTCACGGTGCTCGTCCTCCTGGGCGGTCCAAGACATGCGGCGCTCGCGCAAAGCCCGACCCCGGGTGGGATGCCGCCGCCGCCCGGCATGAGCTTGGCCGACTCTGCTGCCATGCGGTTTCCCCAGCCCGTTCGGGTCGGCGACCTGCTGAAGCGAGATGTACTCCAGCCAACGGAAAGTCAGAACTTCGTGGGCACTGTGCGACAGATAGTTCGCTATTCTGACGGGACCCTGGCCGCGGTCATCGATTACGGGGGCTTCCTGGGCTTCGGTGCCCGGCCGATCTCGGTGCCCATAGATGCCCTGGTTCTCGCAGGGCAGATCGTCGAGATCGCCGCTTATACCCCGGAACAGCTTCGGCACTTCCCGACCTTCTCAGCAGGGAATGCCGCGCCGGTGTCTGGCGAGGCGATCATCAAGATCGGCCTGGCCAAACCCTCCCACTGACCCTGCTGCAAGGCGGATTCGGTCGCGGGTGATGCCGTGCTGATGGATCCCCGAGCGGTGGCAAGCCTGCCCCTGTGGCTGTCCGGCCTGCTGCTGACGGGAAGTGCCGTACTCGGCGCCATCGTCATCGAGCTGACGGCTCGAAAGTCGATCCCGCAAAGGATACGATCAGAGCACACTGCCGTTGCGTCCGCGATCTTCACCGTTGTCGGCACCACCTACGCCGTTCTCCTCGCCTTCGTCGCCATGCTGGCGTGGGACGGCTTCAACAAGGCTCAAGCCGTTACCGATACCGAAGCGTCGCTGATTGAGAACGTATACCAGCTGACGCTGGGCCTGAGCGGTCCCGAGATGGTCAGCATGCGCCATGATGTCATCGCTTATACGCACCATGTCGTCGCGATCGAGTGGCCTGCGCAGGCCAGCGGCCGGCTCGCCGCCGAGCAACTACCGCCACTGCAGCACCTGACACAGACCGCGTTACATCTCCGTCCGGACAACATTGCCGACGGCAACCTGCACACCCTCTTGCTCAAGGACCTCACCGATCTCGGCAATGCCAGGCGCGAGCGCCTGTTAGCCGCCCGAACGTCCATACCCGCCGTCGTTTGGTTCGTTCTGATCGCCGGGGGCAGCATCAGCGTGGCGTTTGCCTCGCTGCTTGGCGCGCCGAAACTGATCATGCATCTCGCCATGTCATGCCTGTTGGCGCTGTCCGGAGCACTTGTGTTGCTGGTGATCGTGGCCCTGAGCAACCCTTTCACAGGCGACCTCGCCATCTCCGACCAGCCGTTCCATCGCGTGCTGACGGAGATGGTGGAATAGCGCAAACGGCGGCAGCATGCAGGTGGCGAAACACTAGGCTGTGGTGTAGCGCTTCACCGCCCCGTCCTGCACCGCGCTGCGGCAAACGGCAAGACGATGCGTGCGACTGCCAACACCATCGGATCACGGGGACAACCAACAAACCCAACTGACCGTCTGATGGATTAAAAAGCACACGGGGACGGCGAGGGGGTAGGCTGGCCAGAATGGGTGGCCGCCTACCCGTCCGGCAATCAACCTGTCCGCCTTGCCATCACCGCCCCGGCGTTTACGGACAGGGCGGGGGTGACCGGTTGGGCTTCGTTTGTCGGACAGCAGATCGTGCGATTGCTCAGCTTTGCGGTTGACCGCCGACGCTTGCACTTCTGGTTGACAGCAGCCGGCTGTGCAGTTTGGAGGCATGGGGTTGACCGCGATCACCCCGTGAGGCTTCGGCCGGAGAATCGCGTCCGCACTCCCTTGTTGGAGAGGACGCATGATGCCAGCCCCCGATCTCATCACCGTTCCGCAGCTTGCCCGCCTTGTTGGCCTGCCCGACGCACCCGTGCTTCTCGACGTCCGCACCGAAGAGGATTTCGCGGCCGATCCGCGCAGCCTTCCCGGAGCCGTCCGCCGCGACTGGCGCACCGCATCCACCTGGGCATCCGAGTACGTCGGTCGTTCCGTCACTGTCGTCTGCCACCGCGGTCTCAAGCTGAGCCAGGGCTTCGCTGCCTGGCTTCGCCACGCGGGCCTCCAGGCCGAGGTCCTGGACGGCGGCTTCGAGGTGTGGGCCGCAGCTGGCGCCACCCTTGTGCGCCCGGACTGCGTGCCGCCGCGCGACGCCCAGGGCCGCACGGTCTGTGTCACGCGCGCCCGGCCCAAGGTGGACCGCATCGCCTGCCCCTGGCTCATCCGCCGCTTCGTGGACCCGGCGGCGGTGTTCCTGTTCGTGGCCCCTACGGAAGTGGAGGCCGTAGCCGAGCGCTTTGGCGCCACGCCGTTCGACGTGGAGGGCGTGTTCTGGAGCCACCACGGCCCGCTCTGCACCTTTGGCGTGATGCTGGAGGAGTTCGGCCTCCGGACGGAGGCGCTGGACCGCTTGGCCGCCATCGTCCGCGGGGCCGACACCGCGCGGCCAGACCTCGCGCCAGAAGCGGCCGGTTTGCTGGCCGCCTCGCTTGGCCTGTCGCGCATGTTCAAGGACGACCTGGCCCAACTCGACGCCGGCCTGGTGCTGTATGACGCCTTCCATCGTTGGGCGCGCGATGCCGTCGCGGAGACGCACAACTGGCCCGCGCCCGCGCCCGCCGACGGTCGCCGCATCCGGGCGCCAGTGTCATGAGCAGTGCCGTGTCCGTGGCCGGCGCCCCCGGCACATCGTCCGGGGCGCCGGACGCCGCGTCCGCCGCACTACCCTCCCTAGGTGAGGCGCTGCGGGTCTGGCTCCGCGTCGGATTGCTGTCGTTCGGCGGCCCGGCCAGGCAGATCGCGCTGCTGCACCGGGAGGTGGTGGAGCAGCGGCGATGGAGCAGCGAGGGGCGCTTCCTGCACGCGCTCAACTTCTGCCACCTGCTGCCCGGGCCGGAGGCGCAGCAACTCGCCATCTACCTCGGCTGGCTCATGCACGGCGTGCGAGGCGGACTGGCGTCGGGCATCCTGTTCGTCTTGCCCGGCGCAGCGGTGATGCTGGCCCTGTCCTTCATCTATATCCGGTTCGGTGAGGTGCCGCTGATCGCAGCCCTTTTCTTCGGGCTGAAGTGCGCGGTGCTGGTGCTGGTGCTGGTGGTCGAGGCGTTGTTGCGGATCAGCCGGCGGGCGTTGAAGCGCCAGGCTGCCTGGGTACTGGCCGGCATCGCGTTTGCCGCGCTGTTCGTGTTCAACCTGCCGTTCCCGCTTGTCGTGCTGGCGGCGGGCCTGGCTGGCTATGCCGCGGCCGGCGCGTTCGCGTCGGGGCGCCATGCTGATGCCAAGGGCGATGCCCCGGCGTTGATCGATGCGGTGCTGGCCGCGGACCCTGGCCGTACCGTCCGCCTTGCCGCCGGGGCACGCCGGGCCGGCCTGGCGATCCTCGCCTTATGGCTCTCACCGGTGGCGGTCCTGGTCGCGCTGGTCGGGGGCACGTACGCGGACATGGCGTGGTTCTTCTCCAAGATGGCCGTGGTCACCGTGGGCGGCGCCTATGCCGTGCTGGCCTACGTGGCGCAGAACGCGGTGCAGTCCTACGGCTGGCTGTCCGCGCCGGAGATGCTGGCCGGGCTAGGGCTGGCCGAGACGACGCCGGGACCGCTGATCCTGGTACTGCAGTTCGTCGGCTTCCTGGCGGGCTACCGCGCGCCGGGGGCGCTGACCGAGCTTGCCGGCGGGGTCGCCGCGTCGGCGCTGGTGCTGTGGGTGACGTTCGCGCCGTGCTTCGCCTTCGTGTTCCTGGGGGCACCCCTGATCGAGCGGCTGCAAGACAACCGGGCACTGTCAGGCGCCCTGGCGGCCATCACCGGGGCGGTCGTGGGAGTGGTCGCCAACCTGGCCCTCTGGTTCGGGTTGCGGGTGCTGTTCCGGACCCTGCACGCCGTCCAGCTCGGCCCCGTGGCCGTGGAGCTGCCGGTCCTGGCTAGCCTGGACTTGGCGGCGCTGGCGCTGGCAGTGCTGGCGGCCCTCTGCTTGTTCCGGTTCAAGTTCGGCGTGCTGCGGACCCTTGGCATCGCCGCAACGGCCGGGGTGGCGCTCCGGCTGGCTGGGGTCGCCGCATGAACGGGCGCATGATGCTGGCGCGTGCAGCCCTGGCTGCCAGGTGGGTCCTGCTTTGTGCGGCGCTGCTACCCCTCCCAGGTGCGTCACGAGCGGCCGAACCTGCGCTGCCGCCCCTAGTGCTGGAACGAACAATCCCACTGCCGGGCGTGTCCGGCCGCATCGACCACATGGCCGTGGACCTCCGGCGCGGGCGCCTGTTCGTGGCCGCGCTCGGCAACGGCACCGTCGAGGTGGTGGATCTGGCAGCAGGCCGGGCCATCCACCGCATCGGCGGGCTGCGGGAGCCGCAGGGCGTCGGCTACGCGCCGCAGGCGGACATGATCGCCGTGGCGAGCGCCGGCGACGGGTCGGTTCGGTTGTTCCACGCCGGCGACTTCTCGCCCGCGGGCACCGTCAGCCTGGGCTAGGACGCCGACAACGTCCGCCTCGACACCCGGACGGGCCGGCTCGTCGTGGGATACGGCAGCGGCGGGCTTGCCGTGCTCGATCCGGCCAGCGGTGCGGTTGCCGGCAAGGTGGTGCTGCCGGCTCATCCCGAAGGCTTCCAGCTTGACCCCGGCGCGGGGCGGACCTTCGTGAACGTGCCCGACGCCGGGCAGGTCGCGGTCGTGGACTTGGCAGCTGGCAAGCAGGTCGCGGCCTGGCGGGTGCCGGGCGCGAGGGGCAACTTCCCGATGGCGCTCGACGGCACGGGCGCGCTGCTCGCGGCCGTGTTCCGCAGCCCGCCGCGGCTGGTGCTGCTCGACACTCCCCGGTATACTATCCCGCTATTGCCGGACGCACCTACACCCCACGCCCGGCTACCCTGACCCAATGGCGCCGTTTCCGAGCCGCTCGGCATCACGCGGGCTGTGCTGGTACAGCCGAGCGTCTACGGAACGGACAACCGCCGACTGCTCGAAGGCCTGCGTAAGGCGGGGAACACTGGCCGGGGCGTCGTTGTCGTCTCCGACGATCTGCCGGCCGCGGCGTTGGAGCAGATGCATGAACTCGGTGTCCGCGGCGTCCGATTGAACTTGGCCACCGGCACCGTCCCACCACCGGACGAAGCTCGGGCGCTACTCCGGCGGACGGCGGCACGTATCGCCCCACTCGGCTAGCACGTACAGGTGCTTGCCCGCGGTCGGATGCTGGCGGCGATGGCGGCCATGGTGCCCGCTTTGGACGCGACGGTGGTGTTCGACCACATGGCCAGTGCGTCTACGGCGGTCGGGTTCGACGGCAGCGGTGTCGCGGCAGTGTTGGCGCTGTTCCGGGCGGGTCAGTGCTGGATTAAGCTGTCAGGTGCGGATCACGTATCCTCTCGCCGGGACGACCCTGAGCAGGCGCTGCCGGTGATGCGCACCCTTGTTGAAACCAATCCGGGACGCCTGGTGTGGGGTTCGGATTGGCCGCATGTCGGCAAGTCCGGCGGGCCGGACAGCGTCGAGTATCTGCCCATCGACCATGGTCGCCTCACGTCGCTGCTGCGCGATGCTGCCGGCCGGCACAGTGGGGCCATCCTAGCCGGCAACGCTGCAAGGCTCTACGGCTGGGAATGACACCTCGCCTACACACGGCTCCTCACGTCAGCCAGACTTCTCTATTGCCCCCTCCTCCAGATGGCGTCGCATAAGTTGGGAGGCCCGCTCGCGCTGGCCAGTCAGCAGCAACTCCGCAATCCTGGCGTGGTCCTGGCATCGCTGCAGCCAATGCGGGCTGTCCAGGGTCTTGCTGTATTCCATCAACCGGCGAACTCGGTTGGCCTGGCTCAGGCCGTTGATGAAGAACGGATTGCCAGAACAATCCAGCACCGTTTGGTGGAACCGGCTGCCGCTTTCGAAAATGTCGATCGGAGAAAGCCCGTGGCCGGCGCTGTCGAACAGTCTGTTTTGCTCCTGCAGGCAGCTCTCAATTGCCGGGCGATTCAGGACAAAGCTCGGCTCGAGCATCGCGGCTGGCTCGACCAAAATCCGGTAGCGGTAGAGTTGGTTGTAGGCCAACTCGGACGTGAGTAGAGGGATGAAGGCCCAGCCACGGCCGGGCCGCCGTTCCGTCCAACCCTCGCCGGCGGCTCGCCGCAGCACGCGAACGACCGTTGCCCGGTTGCTCCCGTATCGACGGATCAACTCGTTCTCGGTGGCCCATTCTGGCAGGCGTCCCGCCGTGTGATCGCCGGCTAATTGCAGATACAGGCGATCCTCTTCCGAATCGCGATGCGCGCCCAACGCCGTTGCCGATACAGCAACAGAGTTGCGTTTCACCTCGTAACCCCCGGATTGGGATGCAGCAATCACGTCATGCTGTTCCAGGAGGCGCAGCGCCCGTTCGATCGGAGTGCGCGACACCCGAAACTTGTCCGCGAGCTTGCGACCCGGCAGGCGTGTGCCGGCCGACAGATGCTCGGCCTTGATGTACTCCGCTATCTCGTGAGCCAGGTTAGGTATGTGCAGGCTTGTGGTCATGGCTTGTCTGGCACTGCCTAGATGTTGCTGCTTTGGAGATTGTTCTTCCGGGGCTGAGGTTAGAAGATGTAATTGCGAAGCTCACAACCCACAGCCCCAAAGCTCCGAACGGACGTCCATAAGAATGCGCGAACCCGACAGCATAGTCGAATGCTGATTGTCCAATTGAACTTGCCCCCGCTCTCGTAGCCGTGTTGCACGGAGCTGGCGTGTAAGCGCAGTTACCCCAGCCCCGTTCGGGGCTAGGCGATGCGGACTGAGGTGGTCCCGTCCGTTCGGACAGGTTTGCGGCTGGGCTAAGCTTGGTTCTGGTTGTCGTCAGGCCGCC